>CAYMFZ010000345.1:0-5069 GCA_964389585.1 uncultured Pirellulaceae bacterium
AAAAGTGTTATAGAAGCGGTAAAGTGAGTGCCATTGGGCGCTAGCCTCGGGCCAGTCCAACGCGTGGTTTGTTTTGCTGGTTGTTCTCGCCCGAGACTAGCGCCAACTGCTCACAAGCTCTGAGGCAGGGCTCTTTATAGTGGCGGAATTCCTCAAGAGTTCTGACCGCTACACGAAGACAGAATTCTTGTTGACTTGTTTTCGCTGCGATCCAAAAGAAAGGCGAGTGCTCTAAAGCCTGTTCATTGTGAGTCCGCCATCTACATAGATGGCTTGACCAGATGCGTAAGGCATATCGCCTCGCGCCATCGCCGCTGCGAGCTTTCCAATGTCCTCAGGCAAGCCCCAGCGTTTCTCGACTAGCAGTTCTGTGTTGTTGATCAGGTTGTCGTATTTCTCTGTGACGCCTGAAGTCATGTCGGTCTTAATGATTCCCGGACGAATCTCATAAACGGGAATGGAAAACTCACCCAAGCGGGCTGCGAAAAGTGAATTCATCATGCCAAGACCGGCTTTGGAGATGCAATAGTCGCCTCGGTTCGGCGAAACGACAGTCGCGGAAATCGAACCGACATTGATAACGCATCCTTGAAAGGAATCGTCGGCTTGCTTCTGTTGAATCATCCAATTTGCGCAGGCTTGTGTTAGGAAATACGGACCTTGCAAATTGATCTTCATGATCCACTCAAAGCTATCTTCAGTCGCCTCAAGGATGTCGGCTCGCTCTTTTGGTGCAACTCCCGCGTTGTTGACCAGCACATCAAGGCGTCCAAAACGAGCCTTGATCTCGAGCAGCATTGCAGCACGATCTTCGGCTGACGACACGTCGCCTGAACAATAGAGAACTTCGGCGCCCAAGCTTTTGAGTTTCGCCACGGCGTCAGTGACTTTGGATGCATCGGAACGTCCGCTTAGCACCAAGTCAAACCCGTCGGTGGCAAGCTTTTCACAAATTCCAAAACCAATGCCTCTGCCGCCGCCTGTAACTAAAGCTACTTTTTTGCTCATCTTGTGTCCTTGTCTTGCTCACTTAATTCAGCACTCAGTCCAATCTGTGCAACTAAAAGCCAATCCCAAAAGCTGTGAGCCGTTGTCGCTTTTAAGAAGCACTACCTAGACCCAAGCAACCCAATGAGTGGCTTGTTTTGCTGGTTGTCTCGGCCCGAGGCTAGCGCCTTCGGCTCACCGTCTAACAGCTTTTGGGTTTGGGGATAGGCTCTAAATATATCTTGAGTAGACGATTAGAAGCTCTTGATCGCAAGACTCAAACATTTGGCTAGTGTTTTCGATTAGACCGTCGATCAATTTACAAATAGAACTTGTAATAGGGTTCATCCTTCGCCAGTCTCTGTATGTAAAGCGCCGTCTCGCGAGCGTGGTAATCGCCCCACATGCATGATTCGCCACAGGGCACAGTTTGCCCTTCGGGGATGTGGTCCCAGCCGTTTGGTCGATGATAAACCGAATGCAGAATGAGTCCCTGGTGAGATTCGTCGAGGCTCAGGTACTTGTCGCTGAGCAACGTCTCCATCACGGTTAGTCCAGCTTGAATGTATTTCTGATCATTCAAATATCGTCCCAGTCGAAGTAACCCCTGGGCTCCAATTGCTGCCGCAGACGAATCAATCGGCTCGGCATCGTTAAACGGATCGGACTCGCGTTGGTAAACGTCTTCGCCAAGTTTATGTGAGTTGAGTGCGCCGGTATCCCAATACGGGATTCCGTCCGTCGGCGTGTTCTCAATGTAAAAATCACAAGTGGCTTTGGCCATCTTTACCAGAACAGCTTCAATCGCCTCGCGACCACCAAGCGGTTCAAGCTCAGCATCGTCCACCGTTTTCAAAAACTCAAGTTGCTCCGGCGCACCGACCATGATCCACGCCAATCCGCGCGTCCAAGTCGTGAAGGGTGAGAATCCCTGTTGCGAGTTGGGGCAGCGGTAGTTCCCATCGTTCAAGTTGAAGATGCTTTCGTGAGCGGTGCGGCCCCAGACATCATAAAAGTCGCGGCCCTCACCGTAGTAAACGGCAAATTCAGCCGTTGTTTTGACGTGCTGTACCAGTCGATCAAGCAGGCTGGTTTTCTTGTCATGCTCGCCCATGATCGAATGACCGAGTTGGTGACCCACTGCCAAAGCACGAAGCGAGCGAATCGTATCGGCGAATAACGAATGTGGCCCATTGAACGAGTAGATGTATCCGCCAGAAGGAATTTCAGTCCAACGTTTGGCCTGCACGGCACTCGATGCCTGCAATGCCATCACGTAAAAGTTTCGCTCCCATTCGTTTTCAAGAATTCGCCCCTCGTTCATCAAACGCAACAAGTTTCCGTAGGTGCTGACGTTGTTAAAGCCGTGATCGTGCACACCAAAATGAGTAACGTGCGGCGCCATCTTTTCGACTGTGTTTCGTTTTCCCATTTCGAGAAACGATTCATTGCCGGTCGCATCAAACTGAAGGATCTCAGATCCATATTGAAAGCCCTGAGTCCATTCGGTCCAGCCGCGCGTCGAGTACTTACCGGCAACGGTAAAAACTGGCGAACCTTGCGAGTCGTCGTACTCATTATTGATCAACTCGATTTTCTGAGCGGAGACTTTCCAAAACCTCTCTAAACTTGGAAGCAGGTCGTTAGCCGAAATTGAATCGTTGGGTATCATTGAGTCGTTGTCTCTTGTTGGGTTTGGATCGCGAGATCAATTCGCGCGTGAAACGTCAGCTTCGCCAAGGCACTGGGAAACTTCGCAGCTTCTGCGGTTTGGTATTATTGTCAGCAGATTCGATTCGAGGAATGTCAGGGGAATCCACTTGCAAACTCTTGTCCTTGCCATGATGATCTAATAATTATTAACCGTCTAGCCTTCAAAGCTGATGTGTTTGCTAATTCGTGTAACGTGGCGAAATCAAAAGATGACAGTCAAGACTGAACAAACAAGTTACGAGCAGACATTGCTGGTGGTGGAAAAACTACTCGCACCTTTGGTCAAGATGATGAAACCGGGTGCGGCGTCTCTTCCTTTAAAGGGAATGGCCAGCGACCATGGCGAGCTTGCCGACATTCTTGAAACGTTCGCTCGCCCCTGTTTGTTGGCCTCTCATTGGTTGGCGGCCAAAGGCGGTGGCGGGGAAGCTCATGGATTCACGCGAGAGGAAGTCGCCAATTGGTTTCGCGAGGGACTGGTTGCGGGAACCGATCCATCATCGGATGTGTATTGGGGGCCAGTTACCAATTACCACCAGCACTGCGTCGAAATGGGTGCCTTGGTAATCGCGCTGGAAATCGCGCGAGAACATCTTTGGACTCCACTTTCAGATGAGGACAAACAACAAGTCTTGAGATGGATGCGAACGGCACGAGGTTGTGGATTTCATCGCAACAATCACCTCTTCTTTGGAGTCCTGCCGCTGAGCTTTATGGTCAGTGAAGGAGTGGGGTCGCCTGGTGACCAAGAGCTTCTTCTTCGATGGATGGATACTCTTGAGACGATGTACCTGAAAGACGGTTGGTTCATCGACGGCATGAATGAAACGGTCGACATCTACAACGCGTACGCCTGGCACTTTTATGGTCTTTGGTGGGGCAAACTCTACGGCGATATGGATCCGGAACGGGCGCAACGCTGGCGCGACTATGCAGTTCCGTTCCTAAAAGATTACGTTCACTTTTTTGCAGCGTCGGGTGAAAACGTTCCATTTGGACGCTCGATGGTATATCGTTTTAACGCCTCGGCACCGTTTGGGCTGTCGCATTATTGCGGCGTCGAATCGCTTGATGCTGGGCTCAGCCGTAACGTGTTCATGAAGAATGTCGACTACTTCATCAGTCGCTTACCTGAAGACAAACCGTTGAGTCTTGGTTGGACAGACGAGTTTCAGCTAATGGCTGAAGTTTATTCTTGTGCCGGATCGCCGTATTGGGCCGCCAAAGCATTTTCGCCGCTCTTGATCGACCCAAGTGATTCGTTTTGGACAGCGCCGTCGCAGCCGCTCCCGTCCGAAGGCAAAGATTTCGTTCGGGCGATTCCCGCGGCAGGAATGGTTGTTCGTTGCATCGATGGTGATATCGAATTGCACAACTCGGAATCTGGGATCAATCCGGGCAACACGAGATTTGGAACTTATAAGTGGGGCAAGACAAGTTACCGAACAGGTGTTGGCTTGGAAGTGGCCTCGGCTTCTGGTGAGTTTCCCCGTGATGCAGCGCTAACCGCCGAATCGGAGGACGGAACGGTTTATGGTCGGCACAGCACGCACATGCTCAAGTGTACCGAAGACGAAAGTGCCATGGTGTATGTGCTTGGCCACAAAGTCGCTCACTTCTCCGTTCAGGCTGAAACGCATGTCTGGTGGAATGGAGGCTGGCAATTGCAGTTACACAAAATCAATGCGCTTCAACCAGCAAAGCTAACCGTCGGTGGGCATAGCTTGCCGGTCGGCGATGATACTTATTCTGTCAAGTTACAAAACGTGAGTGGTTGGGAGTCTTCTGATACCGTTCGTCACGACGCTTCGGATCGAACGCACATTACTTCGGAGTCCAGCGAGTATCCAATTTTGACTTGCAAAGTTAACGGAGAGGCGACATTGATTTGTCTTTCTTACTGCGGGAAAGGTGAATCTGGAAATTGGAACGTTGAGTCGCTCGACGAATCCGGAATCGTTTTGAAGAAAGATGACGGCACGGAATGGAAGGTGTGTTTTGAATAGCTCACCAATCCAACTGATGCCGAATTATGCTTGGCGAAGTTATTTAGGAGGTTCCCATCTGCGCACGTTCCGCAACGATGCAGCGGGTAACGACGATCACTTCCCAGAAGATTGGCTGGCGTCGACTGCGCGGGCGCGTAATGGAGACAATCAGCAACGCGACGACGAAGGCGTGTCCCATTTAATCGTTGACGGAAAAGATGTTGCGCTAACCGACTTGATTGCTTCGAATCCTGATTGGTTTTGGGGCAAACAAGTTCCGCCTGTCGACGAACCCGGTCAGACCGGCGTCTTGATCAAGCTGCTTGACGCTGGCGTCCGCTTGCATCTTCAAGCCCATCCCAATCGTGAATGGGTAAAGAA
>CAYMFZ010000345.1:5079-6469 GCA_964389585.1 uncultured Pirellulaceae bacterium
CATCCTTTCGGTTCGCGGAGAAGATCCTTATGTCTTTCTTGGCTTTCAGCATCCACCGACTCCCGAAAAGTGGGCGGCGATGGTTGGCGAGCAAGATCTTGAAGGTATGCGAGCCTGTTTCGAGAAGATCCCAGTCAAGCCTGGCGACTGCTTGATGGTTCCGGCTGGAACTCCACACGCAATCGGCGACGGGATTTTTATGATCGAACTTCAGGAGCCGACCGACTGGGTCGTACGCTGCGAGTTCAGCGCCGGTGGGCATGTCCTTGAGCACAGCGCCCGATTCATGGGACTGGAACTTGAAGAAGTGGTTTCAATGTTCGACTACACGCAGCATCCGGTCGAAACTCTCGAAAACTCATTCCTTCAAACTCCACAAGTAATGAGAGAAACCGATGCGTTCACGGAGGAGCGTATCATTGATTCAAAGCACGAAGAATTTTTTCGCCTTCGTCGACTGTCGGGCATTGGCTCCGCCGATTGGTCTGGCGGTGAGCCGATGGTCTTGATCATGCTGGAGGGTTCTGGCGAGCTTGGTGGTAATCCTGTCGCAGCAGGGGATACTTGGCTACTGCCCGGATCGGCTGAAGAATGGAATTGGAATCCGGCTTCTATCGATTCGAGCGAAAACGAATGGTCGTTTTTGCTTGCTCAGCCACCGGTGAGAAGCGAAAAATGAATCAACGTCAACGCTTCAAAAGGTTCGGACCTCAACACTTCGTCAGTTGCTTAGAGAGTTGAGAAGCAAGTTTTTAAGTGGCATCTACGTTTAGTGGCAAACACGCATGCTTACCATTTACGACTACATCTCGATCGCATTCTTCTTTCTGTTTATGCTTGCGCTTGGACCGATCTTTAAGCGATTCAGCGAAGACGATAGCGATTTTTTTCGCGGTGGCGGACAGATGCTTTGGTGGATGGTTGGCGGATCGGCGTTTATGTGTCAGTTCAGCGCTTGGACTTTTACCGGCGCCGCGAGCAAGGCTTATCAAGACGGAACGTTGGTCGCCTTGTTGTTTTTCGCCAACGCCGCTGGCTTCTTTGTCAACTATTTGTGGTTCGCACCACGCTTTCGCCGGATGCGCATCGTTTCGCCAATCGAAGGCGTGCGCGAACGATTCGGGCCGATCAACGAACAAGTCTTTACCTGGCTTCAGATTCCAATGAGCCTGGTTTACTCTGCGCTCTGGCTCAGTGGGTTGGCGGTGTTTGTGACGGCGGTGTTTGGGTTCGACATGACGCTGACGATGTGGGTGGTAGGCATTGTGGTCATCATTCTGTCAGTGGCTGGCGGGTCATGGGCTATCTGCGCTGGTGACTTTGTGCAGTTGCTGATCTTGATGGCCGTCTCCATCGCGACTGCGTTCTTGGTGTTGGGGCACGTCGACAT
>CAYMFZ010000346.1:0-6461 GCA_964389585.1 uncultured Pirellulaceae bacterium
GTTTATCGCAGACTCGATCTGCCCGAAATTATGCTTGAACGCAAACCGATCTTTCCCAACATCATCGAAGTCAATCACCAGCTAGGCCACGTCCTCGGCTGCAACGTCTACGTGATTTACGACGGTGAACAATGGGTCATGATTGACATCGGCTACGAAGACGTTGTTGACGAGATCATCAACATGATTCGGGATATCGATCTACCATTTTCAGGTTGCCAATCTTTGATCGCAACACACGCGGACGTTGATCATATTCAAGGACTTTCAAAAGCCAAACAAATCCTTCGCACGACAGTATCGGCCCATCCGCTGGCTGCTGAGCCACTTCAGAAGGGTGATCGCATCAAGACGTTTGCGCTCATCGAGGCTCAAGGAATCGACATGGCGATGCCCCCCGTCGAAGTCGAAACCTTGATCAACGAAGGCGACACAATCAAAGTTGGAAACGTTGAACTGGAAGTTTGGCTAACCCCGGGTCACACCGACAGCCAACTCTCCTTTCGAATGGGAGACTATTTGTTCAGCGGTGATAACATCTACCGAGATGGTTGCATTGGTGCAATCGACGCCCACCACGGCAGTGACCTCCTTGCGTTTGTGGAGTCGCTGAAACGAATTAGAGAAAGTGACGTGAAATGGTTGCTTCCGAGTCACGGTCCAATCTTTCGTAAAGACAACGCACTGTTAGATGCAGCGATCACTCGGGTGGAGGGCTATCTCCACATGGCAGATTTCGGAACCTGTGCAATTGATTGGCCGATGATGGACGAGTTTGAAGAAGAAATCGCGGCCGGAAAAATGCCAGGCTAACCACAGAATTTGCCTGCATCGCCCGGTTGCTCGCTTGACCAAAAGACGGTTCTGGAAATGGTCGATCAACGGCGACCGTTTTTCGCGTATTGAAAATAGTAACTACATCAGGAGTCAATGTTGATGAATCGCAAGCGCAGGATCACCATACTCTTGGGCATAGCCTTAACAGCGACTGCGTCTTCCGTGGCCGCTGGACAAGAACTTGAATTCCGCCTCACTGATTTGGACGGAAAGAAAATCAGCGTTGAAGCCAGCGCCGATTCACAACCCAAACGGTTAACTGCCGTCTGCTTTCTTGGCACCGAATGCCCGTTGGCCCGCCTCTACGCATCACGGCTGAATGGTTTTGCCGAAGAGTTTCCGCAAGTCCGCTTCGTAGGAATCTTCAGCAATCGTCAGGACTCAGAACAAGACATCGAAGCCTACCAAGCGAAATACAAACTTAATTTCCCGATCGCCAAAGACACCAAAAACATCGTTGCAGACAAGTTTCAAGCCGAGCGAACGCCAGAAGTTTTCTTGCTCGACCAAAATTTGAAAGTCATTTACCGTGGCCGCATCGACGATCAGTATCAACCGGGAATCGCAAAAGCGAATCCGCACAGACAAGACTTAAAAGTCGCGATCACGGAATCGCTTGCTGGAGATGAAATCTCTCAGCCACGCACACAACCCGAAGGTTGCTTGATCGGTCGCGTGAAAACGGAAAGTGGCGACAACTCGATCACTTACGCCAATCAGATTTCTCGCTTACTTCAAAATCACTGCGCCGAATGTCACCGAGAAGGCGAAATCGGACCAATGCAGCTAATGGAGTACGACGAAGTCGTCGGCTGGGCTGAGATGATCGTCGAAGTCGTTGAAGAGAATCGGATGCCGCCATGGCACGCCGATCCAAATCATGGCGACTTTATTAATGAGCGGCGCATGACGACGGCGGAAAAACAAATGCTCAAGGATTGGGTTGCCGCTGGAACGCCAAAAGGTGATATGGAACAGATGCCTGAACCTCGCGAGTTTGCAAAAACATCCGAATGGCGACTACCCAAAAAACCGGACGCGGTCGTCGAGATGCGAGACAAGCCATTTACAATTCCGGCTGAAGGAACGGTCGAGTATCAGTACTTCGTAGTTGATCCAAAGTTTGAAGAAGACAAATGGGTCACATCGGCAGAAATTCTCCCAGGAAATCGGAGTGTTTTGCATCACAGCATCGTCTTTATTCGCCCACCTGATGGCGGATCGTTTCGAGGCATTGGCTGGCTGGCAGCCTATGTGCCTGGTCAAAGTGCTCCAGCTTTTAACCCGAAAGCTGGTCGGAAAATTCCGGCAGGATCAAAGTTTGTTTTTCAACAACACTACACACCGATTGGAAAAGAAACGACCGACATGACGCGAATCGGACTGGTGTTTGGTGATGAAGAAAAAATTGAAGACGAAGTGTTTACCATCGTGGCAATGGATCAGCAGTTTCTCATTCCGCCGCAGGCCAAAAACCACAAAGTGTCTGCGAATTTCGAGTACTTGCCTGAGCATGGGAACCTACTGGGAATCTCGCCTCACATGCACTATCGCGGTAAATCATTTGAGGTGATTGCGAACACTAAGGATCCAAACTCTGATTCAGTTTCGAAAGAGTCAACTAAGCAAACGTTGCTAAAGGTCCCAGAATACGATTTCAATTGGCAACACATTTACCAATTTAAAAACCCCGTCCCGATGGAATCGCTTGAGTCGATGAAGTTCGTCGCTGCGTTTGACAATTCAAGTGAGAACCCCGCGAACCCAGATCCAGATCAACACGTCTCGTGGGGTGATCAGACTTGGGAAGAGATGGCGGTTGTCTTTGCGATGGTTTCTGCTCCAAGGAAACAAAAAGTAATTGAATTGGAGCGTTCCGAACCGACTGCAGAAGAGCAACTGGTGATCGATAAATACAATGCATTCATCAAGGTCAAAGTCGATGCGTTTGTGGACGACTACCTGGAACATTTTGACAAAGACAAAGACGGCGAGGTCTCACTTGGTGAGTTTCCACGCGGAATTCGAAGGTTTGGAAGATGGCAACTGGATAACAATTCGGACGGTGTCATTACTCGTGAAGAGATTTCAATAAACGCGAATCAGCATTTCGTGGACAAATTTCCGCATTCAGAATTCGATCCGACCCTAAAACGTTTTTAGTTTCTGTTGTAGGCTTCGAGCCTGCAACACAAAATAAATGCACAGGCTGGAAGCCTATGCCACTCCCCAATAAATCAGCTTAAGGCGAAACCTTGTCCAAAAAGTTCAGTGGCGCAACAAGCTGGATCGTGAATCGCCGCTGGCTGGCTTTCCTCATCATCGCACTCATCAGCGCGACGTCACTTGGCGGTTTTTACGCACCAGCCGATCTAGTTCAATGGTTGAAATCGGTTGTCAAAGAAAGCCTGGTCCGTCCGGAGCAACGTGAGTACTTCGACAGCGATGTCGTGAGAGAAGAAGAGGATTTCAACGAGCCACCACAAGTCGAAACGGTTCGAACGTTTGGCTATGACATGATCATGCTCGTTGAATCAGATTCGTTTTTCACGCCCGAGGGCAGTGAAGCCATTCGTGAAGTCGTAGATCATCTTGAGTCGCTCGATTATGTATACGAATTGTTGTGGATGGATCAGATCCCAACACTCAATTTGTTTGGGCTGAACGAGCCCTTACTGCCGAATAAGTTCGCCGCCCAACAGCGATTCGAAAACGCATTGGAAACAGCCCGCGCCCATCCGTTGGTGCATGGACAATTGCTGGCCGACGACGGCAAATCACTCCTGCTCATGATCGAGTTGGATTACCTTTTCGTTCGTGATGACGAGACGCTAACGTCGGGACTGCGCAAAGAAGCCGAATCGGTGGCTGCGAAGTTTCCCGACGTCGAGATGGACTTTTTCGTTACAGGCCGTGTGCCCGTAATGATGACGGCGATTCAAGCCCAAGAAGATAATCGGCTGAAGTACCAGACCATCGCGTATGGCATGATCTTGCTATTGAGCATGCTACTTTTTCGTGGTGCGATTGCGGTGATCGTCGTGGCGTTAGCGCCATTCTTTGGAGTCTTTTGGACCTCCGGGATCATCCGTTACTTTGATTTTCAAATGAACCCCTTCAACGATGTTGTGCTGCCAATTCTCGTTGCACTGGTTGGTTTTACCGATGGCGTCCACCTGATGGTGCAGATTCGCCGTGAACGTGCTGCTGGGCTTGGCCCTTTCGACGCGGCCAAAGAAGGTGTTCGCAAGGTTGGACTCGCCTGTTTCCTCACGTCCCTAACAACGGCTGTCGGTTTTGGTTCACTCGCATTGGCCGATCATGAACTCGTCAGGGAGTTTGGCTATTGCTGCGTCATCGGTGTCGCGTTCGCGTTCATCTCCGTGGTCTTGACGATTCCACTGGCTTGTTCGACGTGGCTTGGACAACGAATTCACAAGGGACATGGGAAAGGATTGATCGATCAGAACCTGAGTCGTGTTGGTTTGATTATTGACTTCGTAATGAAGCGTCCCCGTACCGTCAGCGCGGTTGGAATCCTACTTTCGCTCGCGCTGTTTGCAACTTCATTGACGCTCAGGCCGGACGAGCGCCAAGGCGACTTACTTCCTCCCAAAAGCGAACCTGCGATCGCGTTGAAGAAAATGGACACGGCATTTGGCGGATTGGAGCAGGGATCGATCAATATTAACTGGGATCGGCTGACCGATGACAAATCAGGCGGCCCAAAATTCTTGACGGTCCTAAAAGAAGTCGACGAACTACTGGCGAAAGAAGAGTTGATTGGCTTTCCAATCTCAATTTTCAACTTGCTCGACGCTTTGCCAGGTGGTGGAGATATCGAGGACCGCGCATCGATGCTGGACTTATTACCTCCGTCGCTAAAGCGTACGTATTACACGCCGGAATTTCGAAGCGCGTCGATCGCGTTCCGCACGCAAGATCTCGGTATCGCTCGATACGGTCCCGTTTTCCAACGAATTGAAAATGGTTTGGATGAAATTTGCGCACGCCATCCAGGTTTTAAACACTCCATGCATGGCGAACCCGTTTGGCGCTGGCGAAACATCTATCAAATCGTGAATGACCTTGTCAAAAGCCTTGGCACCGCAGCGATCATCATTTTTATCATTCTCGCGATTGTTTATCGATCATTTCGCATTGGCATTATTTCGATTTTGCCGAATATGTTTCCGCTGTGCGTCGCGGGAACCTATCTTGCGCTGACGGGACAAGCATTGGAGATCGTCACCGTTTGCGCGTTCACTTGCTGCCTTGGGATCGCGGTTGACGACACCATTCACTTCCTCACCCGATACGTGGAGGAGAAACGTGAAACCGAAAATGAGGACGAAGCGATTCGTAAAGCTTTCATTGCGGTTGGAACTGCGCTGGTGATGACGACGTTAGTTTTGGTATCAGGATTCTTGACCGTCTTGTTCAGCGATGGACGCGAGCATCGAATTTTTGCTTCGATGGGCGCGATTACGGTTGCGGCAGCTCTGTTTGGGGATCTCGTTTTTCTCCCTGCGATTTTGAAGACTTTTGCGAATAAGAAATCGGAGAGCGATACGACTGAAGACAAGGCGTCGTAAGCTTGGTTTTGGCTTGACCTTGAGTTGGAGTTTTTCATGAGCTTGAGCTTGAGCTTGAATTTGGCTTGAGCTGGAGATTTGGTTTGAGCTTTGGCTTGAACTTGAATTTTGGCTCAGAGAAAATGCCCACTGGATCTGGGTGTCGCAAAGCACAGCGGCCAGCGAATAAATACTGACTCCCAACGCAACGCTTGGGAGTTGCGCAAGGCACGCGACAGGCGAAAACTGACTCTCCCAGCGCAGCGTTTGGGAGGGTCGGAATCGAGCGATAGCAAGATTCCGGGGAGGGAAGTTCATTGAAAGCGTAAAAGCATCCCAAAGCATCGATGCTCAACTTCTACTACTTGGTCCGAATGAAATCTGAGTCGGATTAAGAGTAAGCGTAAGAAAAATTCGAGACATCAGAGAGCCTAGGTAAACCTTGCGGGCTATTCTCAAATTGCTGGCACGTTTGTAGTGATTTTGTCGAACAAACGTTTAATGCCGCTTGGTCGTTCTGCCGATCCAAGTACGGTCACAGAAGACCCAAACAATCCATTCGTCGTGCGTTGATCGCACTGTCCGAGGAGAAGAACTCCATGATCCGTCGTCTATTCGTTGTCGCGATTTGCGTTTGCGCTTTTGCAACCGTCAATCAATCGGAAACTGTTAATGCCCAGCAGCCAGCCTACGGCGCCCAGTGGGGTCAACAAGGTTCACGGAACATGGACCGTTTCTATCACTACCCGTATGTAACCTACCCTCAAAACTATTGGGGCAATGATTACTACCGAAGCCAAGACAGTTTGTACCATCGCTATCCAGCCGAGATGCGAATCCCTGTCTACAACAAGGCTTGGCACAACTACTATCCAACGCCTCGCCGTTATCACTTTGGTCACCAGTTCCTAACTGACATTTTCTAAATCTGTCGTTTGGGCGATGAGCCAAAGAGAACTTGAAACACGAAAGCCACTGGTCAAATTGATCAGTGGCTTTTTCGTTTTGATGTTGTTTTGCATTTGAGTTGACTCCTTTGTTTTTCAAAAT
>CAYMFZ010000347.1:0-6446 GCA_964389585.1 uncultured Pirellulaceae bacterium
TTACTCTTACTCTTACTCTTACTCTTACTCTTACTCTTACTCTTACTCTTACTCGGAACAGTTGAGGACAACTGTTCTACACTCCAATTCAATCTCGCACCTTGAACGCCTCGGGGAAATGCTCGCGTGCCGACTCAAGCGGTTTGGCGGCGACCATGCCCAAACCACAAATCGACCCTTCTTCCATTTCCCAACCAACATCTTCCGCCGACTCTAGCGTTACTGGATCGCCGATTTGAATGTACTTGTCGACCTGTCGGCGGATGTACCTTGTTCCAATTCTACACGGCGCACATTGACCGCAACTTTCTCTTTCGAAAAACTCCAACTGCCATGCCGCGGCCTTCGCTATGTCGATCGTGTCATTGATGACCACGACCCCCGCGCTTCCCATCATTGAACCGGCATCAGAAAGGTGCTTGTAATCAAGCGGGATATCGCTTTTCGAAATTGGCAAGAACCCGGAAGAAGCTCCGCCGGGCGAAAACGCAATTGGCGTTCCAACATAGCCACCTGCCGCCTCGACTAAATCGTCCAACGAAACACCCAACGGAAGTTCGTAGACACCTGGTGAATTCACATGCC
Source organism: uncultured Pirellulaceae bacterium (assembly GCA_964389585.1). Classification (GTDB taxonomy): domain Bacteria; phylum Planctomycetota; class Planctomycetia; order Pirellulales; family Pirellulaceae; genus Mariniblastus. The sequence goes on from CAYMFZ010000347.1 coordinate 586, forward strand.
CCGAGATGCAATAAAGTTTCGACCCAGCCTCGGTCTTGCCACAAGAATGAAACCACTCGCCGCCGCGATGAATGATCGAAGGAACACAAGCGATCGTTTCGACATTGTGAATCAGACTTGGCTTGCCTCGAAATCCTGCCTCCGTTGGATAAGGCGGCTTCAGTCGCGGCATGCCACGTTTACCCTCTAGCGATTCCAGCAGCGCCGTTTCTTCTCCGCAGATGTAAGCCCCATGCCCTTTGACGATCGTGAATTCGAAATCCGCAAGCTGCTCTCGCGCATCCGCGATCGCGTTTTCCAACACTCGATACTCGTTTACGTATTCACCTCGAATGTAAATGTAAATCTGAGACGTTTCGATGACAGCCGCTGCAATTGCCAACCCCTCCAACATCTTGTGAGCTTGTCGCAGTATCAACTCACGATCTTTGAACGTGCCGGGTTCGGCTTCGTCGGCGTTGCAAACCACGTAGCGCTCAGTCTCGGCTTGCTGGCGAAGGGAGGTCCATTTGAAGTGCGCTGGAAAACCCGCGCCGCCGCGCCCTTGGAGGCCGGACGCTTTCAATTGTTCGATGACCGCCTTGGGCCCCATTTGTTTCGCTTTAGCGAGTGCCGAATAACTCAGATCAACCGGGCCAGCGAGATTCATTGGCAGCTCGGGATCATCTGGCGTAATTGATGTCTTGTGTTTCGCATAAGTCACCAACTCCATCGATTCATCAAGCGAAGCAGGTGCAAGATCGCATTGGCCAAGACAACTAACCCGCTCAACTTCTTTTCCGCTGCCTCGCAGTTCATCCGCAAGTTTGTCAGCACCAAACATCTGGCAAGTCAAACCATCACAAAGCCGGATTCGCTTGCCAGGTTTGTTGATCAGCGTATAAAAAAGACCCGTTCCCCAAATGTCTGCTTCGGGAACACCCGTCTCGCTGGAGACTTCGCGAACCGACTGCTCGGTTACACCTCCTTTATGCTCGAGGAGTTCAATGATACGTTCCCGCTGTGCGTCCGGTTTTTGCATTGTTTGACCTGTTAGAATCGACCCTTTAAGGATATTAAATCCAGCATTGGTTTGCATCGTCGATTTCGTCTTCTTTTGCTTTAATCAAACATTTCCACAATTTGACGAACGTACTCGCTGGCACATTCACGGAACTAGCTATTTTGAATCGAAACATCGAATCTTATTCTCGAATCGTGATCAAGATCGGATCCGCGTTGTTGGTCGATCAAGTAACCGGTCTGCGTCACGATTGGCTCAAATCAATCGTTGACGATATCGTTCATCTGAAGAACTTGGGCAAAGATATTTTGATCGTTTCGTCGGGCGCGATTGCAATGGGCAGGCAGGGGCTTGAGAAAAAGTCTCTAAAGCTAAACGAAAGCCAAGCCGCCGCGGCGATTGGACAAATTGCTTTAAGCCGTGCTTATTCCGAGGCGCTGGGTGAAAATGATTTAGACGCAGGCCAGATTCTGCTGACATTGGGTGACACTGAAACGCGGCGAAGATACCTCAACGCGAGAGCGACGATTGAGACGTTGCTTGAATGGAACTCAATTCCAATCATCAACGAAAACGATTCCGTCGCGACTTCCGAAATTCGATATGGTGACAACGATCGTTTGGCAGCTCGAGTTGCAACAATGGTCGGAGCAGACTTGCTGGTTTTGCTTTCGGACATTGACGGATTGTATGATTCTCCACCGGCGGCAAACCCTGACGCGAACTTTTTGACGGAAGTCAGCAGCATTACGCCTGAGATCGAAGCCATGGCCGGAGACGCTGGCAGTGGCTTATCGCGTGGCGGAATGAAAACAAAAATCGAAGCAGCCAAAATCGCAACCTCGGCGGGCACGACGATGGTGATCGCATCAGGCAAACTCTCCAATCCACTCTCGCAGCTCAAACAAGGAGCCAAGTCGACTTGGTTTTTGCCATCATCGAATCCAATCAACGAACGAAAGAAGTGGATTGCCGGAGGGCTTGAAGTTTCCGGTTCAATTTCAATCGATGAAGGCGCCTTAGTCGCCCTCGAATCTGGCAAAAGCCTTCTTCCAGCGGGAGTGACCGAAATAGCCGGCGAATTCTCACGAGGCGATACCGTAAATATCGTCGGCCCAAATGGGCACAACGTTGGACGGGGCTTAGTCGAGTATGACTCCATCGACGCGAAACAGATCATCGGCCTCAAGAGCTCACAGATCGAAAAACTTCTCGGTTCAAACGTTCGATCCGCCATGGTCCATCGCAACGACATGGTACTCGAGCGTTAGCCAGTGAAATAACAGACGATCAGGTTCAGAACAATCCATCCGCCTCCTCAATTTTCTGCAGATTCCTTACCAGTTGGTTCGTTCGAAAACATGGCTAACATTTCAGCCTCTTCTTCTGCAATATTCGCTTTGGTCAAGCAAACCCACCGAACCAAAGCTCCAATCCAAATCATGAACGGGCAAACCAAAACCATATTGTAGAGTGCTGTCGACCGCTGATTGTTTTCAGGTTGACTTCCAAATCCGGCACTCGCGTGCATGGCTTTCAACAAAAGATCTTCGTTCACAATCAGCAACAATCCAAACAAAGCCGCACAAAACAACGCGACGACCAAACACATTTCCCAAACAAGCTGCGCACTGTAACGTTGAAAACTAGCAAAGCTCGCAAAGCCATCGGGGCCCGCTTCGATGGCACGAAAAAAGTAAGCCACAATTCCAATCGCGATCAGCAAGACGGGCACCAGCCATACTTGTTCAAAACATCCAACGACGAGCAGAATCAGCAACCACCCCCAACATCCAAGTAGTCCACCAAGTGCACCACTACGATGATTTTCGATTGGACCAGCGGGAAACATTCTGCCGTCAGGAACTCCTTTCAAATGTTTCGGCTTGCCGTGAATGTGGTAAAGCCGCCTAAGTTTCAGTTGCTTTTGCCACGCATGAATTTGGAACCAATGAAAAATCGGACTAACGAACCCCCACAGCACCCACCCGCCGACAAATTTATTCATGTAAAGCAACATTGTTCCCAGCACACAAGCAAACGCGAGAACTGCAACCAGAACATTTGTAAATGCCTGCCAATGAAGTTGTCGCTCTTCATCAGAAGTCGATTTCTTCGCAACGGAACGGGTATGTGCAAACCCCAATCCGATCCCGATCATCACGAACAAAAGTCCACCAACGAAACTGAGCAATCCTGCCAACGAAAAAGAAGTCGCCGCCATTGCCGTCGCCGTTTTCCCACCAACCGTCTTGCCACCAATCGCTACACCCGTCTTCAACGCCGACGTGCCAACTTGGGAAACAACAGGAAGGGTTAGCATCACGCCAGTTGAAAACTTACTCGATGGTTTGGTCTCAATCAGAATATCTTCAACGAGCCGCTCAACTTCTGTCTTGATCTTTGCACGGCCTCGCTTCAACCGTTGCTTGACCGCATCGATACTTAACTCCAACTTGCTCGCGACCTCTGCCACCGAATGGTCTTCTCGGTAAAAGAGGATCAACGGCTCACGGTATTCAATTGGAATCTGACCCAACGTCGCCCAGAGAAGTCTGCTTTGCTCTTCCTTAGACGCTGTTTGTTCGGCGACTTCTTCTACGGCAGGCTCGAGATCCGGCGAAAGCGAAACTGCTGAGCGCTGACGAACATTCTCTTTTAAACGTCGTTCGTTGCGGGCGAGATTGATTGTGATGCCTCGCAGCCAGGCGACAAAACGGCTGGGACTCGCAAGTTGCTCACGCTTTTGCCAAGCCAACAAAAAAGCCTGCTGGGCGATGTCTTCGCTGCGTTGCAAATCGCCGTTATTTGCAAACGCAATTGAGGTGACAAGAATTTGATTGCGTCGAACAAGTGTTGCGAAAGCTTCTCGGTTGCCAGATTGGAATTCCGCAACCAAATCATCGAGATTCGATGCCATGCTCGTTGGTTGAATAGAATCTGCCATGTTCACACCTTAGAATAAACCCTGAGCGAATGAAACTTTCTCGGCTCATTACTAAGTGTGTTTTCACTTTGGGTCGGTGACAGAAAATTCCTGGAATTTTGGATTGTCGCTCGTGATTGTCGCTCGGTTCTCCGAACCGATAGCGTGCGGAGTGAAACGGTAAAGCATTGGTTAACGTACAGATTCAGATACGAGTTAACGGTGGCCCGCTACCAGCTCGGAGAGCTGGGCGACAATGTCGCGATGCGACTGAACCGTGAACGACGGAGGTTTAAGCCACCGTCTCTTCAGGCGGAATCTCTTTATGAATTTTCGGCAATCGTAATACAGGCGATCGTGAAGCAGGCGATCGTGAAGCAGCCAATCGCGTTGCAGGCGTTATCCGAACATGATGAGCCGTAGGCGATCGCCTCGGGCCAAACCAAGAACAGAACGAGACATTTCATAAGGTGGCAAATTATATGTTGGCGTTCGCGAATCGGAAAAATCCTTCCTGCTATTGAATATACCGATTGGCAGTCACGCACCGATTAATATTCGTGCCCAGTTGCCGACGAAAAACGTACGTCTTAATTCGAAAATCCTCAGGCTGGAAGCCTAAGACACGAAGCCCCGACACGAAACCTTCGACCCGAAGTTTGAGACACAAACTCGTCTATTCGTCCCATAGATTCGCAACGGTGTAGGGGCTTCCTTCCATCTCCCAAAACCGTCCATGCACGTAACGATAACTCGTTGGAATTGAATCAATTTTCGCCATCTCTTCTGCAGATAATTCAATCGATCCAGCGGCAAGATTCTCGGCTTGCCGTTCCGGGCTGGATGACTTGGGAATCGCAACCGTGCCACGATTGGCTGCCCACGCCAACATGACTTGCCCTGCCGTTAACCCGCGTGCTTCGGCGACTTTCAAAATCTCTGGCGACTCAAAGAGATTGGGATCTTGTTCGTCGCGCATGCGTTCCGGTCGATCGCCAGAACCAAGCGGCGAGTAAGCCACAAACTGGATATTCTCGCTTTTGCAAAAATCGGCCAAATCCGCCTGCGGAAAAAACGGGTGACATTCGACTTGGTTGGCCGACGGCCGGATCCGACAGTCAGCAAGAATTGTCTTTAACTTTGGGATACTAAAATTGCAGACCCCAATGTTCTTGCAAAGTCCGGCGTCAACGCAGGCTTCGAGTGCTTTCCAAGTCTCAACCAGCGGCATCTCTTCAAGACTCACGAAATCCGAGCCCGACTCGGGACGATGAATGTCATGGCGAAAAACAATTGGCCAATGAATCATGAACAAATCAAGATAGTCGAGCTGAAGATCGCTGAGTGTTTGCCTCAAAGCGCCTTCAACCAAGTCCGGTCGATGACGATTGCACCAAAGCTTTGAAGTGATCCAGACGTCTTCACGTTTCACCGCGTCCGAACCAAACACTTCAGCAAAAGCCTGACCAACGTCCGCTTCGTTGAGGTAGATGGGAGCGCAGTCAATATGCCGGTAGCCGACTTCAAGGGCCGATTTCACAGCGGCAGTCGCTGTACCGTCTTCCATTTTCCAAGTGCCCAATCCGATCGCCGGCATTTCGCCGTGCGGAAATTTGAATGACTTCATTTAAGTTTGTCCTATTCACGATTCGTACTTCTACGTTTTATCGTAAGATGATTCCAAGGATAAGTCGTTGGTTGCTCCGATATCTCAAATTCCATCGATGACTAGTAACCCGGTGACCAACATTTAGTTTTCTCGCTTTCTTGCTCGCGCTGTCGATCCACCAACAAACGAAACGATTCATGACTTCCGATTCTTCGCCCGATAAAACGATACAAGACCTGATGAAAGTGATGGGACAACAGGCTCGAAATTCGGCCAGAACCTTAGTAAAGGCTTCTTCAAAAACCAAACAGCAAGCTCTGAAC
>CAYMFZ010000348.1:0-6440 GCA_964389585.1 uncultured Pirellulaceae bacterium
CTGCGAATCATGAAAGAGTCTCAAAGTTAGCAAGCTACAACACTTCGCATCAAGAGTTTTGGTACGCAATCACGATGCCGTATCTAGCTCTTTACTCGATGACTTTGGGGGTGTTCTTATTTTCGCCTGAGAAAGAAAGCAAGACCGTTGAGATGCTCAGCCGCCTGCCAATTACAAGCGGTTTTGTTCTCCGATCAAAAGTCATTGTTGGCTTGATGTCGATTCTTGGGTTTGTTGCGATCGGTGCAGTTTGTCAATTGCTTGAATGGCTTGTCTTCAACGGAGTGATCGCTACGGGGACAGAAGTTGAAATTTGGACGATGATCGGTGCTGGGTTCGTTTGGATCGTTTTGATTCCAATGGAGTGTTTTTTTTGGGGTGTTATCTGTTCGGTCGCTATTAATCGAACGATCTATGCCGCAATCGCCGCAACTGGATGTCTGATTGTGTTGTGCTGGATGGTACCTGGAATCGGATTGCAAATTACTTCGGGGCCAAATGATTCTTCCATTGTTTTTCCGCTAATCGTTTTCATTGCGATGCGGTTAGGCTTCCTTTTGGCAGGCCTAGTTTTGCTGTTGCACTTTGGAAAGAAGTGGTTGGGTAATTCGCCACAAGTAGAGCCAGTTCTGGCAACTGAATTTTCAAGCTCACCAATTCGAAATGCGATTGCAGCTCCAGCCAAAGTAGTCCAAGTCAGGCAGTTGGCTCAAACGAGTCAGTCCATTGCATCTCCAAAAGTTCCTGCGTGGCCGATGTATCGCGCATTGATTTGGCAATCGTTCCGCCAATACAAAACTTCATTCCTGATTGCAATTGCATGCGGTGTCCCGCTTGCGCTATTGGGGTTTGTAATGATGCTCGATGGACCGTCTTCACTTGCGTTCGAAAACGGATATCGACTGATGCTGTACAGCCCAGTCTTGATGACAGGAATCGGAGCGTTGCTCGTATTTGGGCGAGATCATCGAGATGGAAATTTCCGCTTTTTTCAACAGCACGTTGAATGCGGAAAAAAAGTTTGGTTTGCCAGGATGCTTCCGGTGTTAATTCTGGCGTTGACGTCACTTGTGGCGATCAGCTTTACCATGTTGGTTGGACTTGGGTTCGCAAGGGTATCTAACTCGTATGTGAACTTATTCCCATACACTCCATGGGCTTTGTTTGGTCTTTTGAGCGCGTTCGCCATCGGGCAATTCAATTCGCTCTTGTTTCGGTCGGGCGTTTTTTCTTTTGCTTTTACAATCATCATGGGCTCAATGTTGATCGTATGGATGTATTGGTTGAGTGCGGTCGATGCCAATCTCTGGCTGTATCTCGCACCGATACCTTTGGCGATGTTGGCGATTGGCTGGTGGTGGACGCCTCGTTGGTTGGCTGGAAAAAATCGGATTTCGCAACTGGTCATCCCACATGCACTGCTCGCGGTCACTGCGTTAGCAACTGTTTCGGGGTTTGGTTATCAACGCTATACCGAGTATCGGCCAGCGGAATTTTCTTTGGATGCCGAACAAAAAAAGTTTAATGGTTTACAGTCCGGAGGCAATGATTCCTTTTCAAGCGCCCGCTCGATCTGTGCGTCTGCCCAATCTACTGAGCTTCGTGACGATGGCACGTCCATCAGCTACGCGACAATGATTCCAGTTCTATTTGGAACAGGTCGTATTGATGGGGCAGAGGAGTATCTTGCCGATCACAAATTCGAGATCGTGGCGATCAAGCAAGCGATTGAGGCTTTCGATTTCGATTCTCAGGCGATGCTTGATCCCAAGTCGATCAAAACACGAGAAGGCCAAGTCAGCAAAATTCGATTCCTGTTGGCGTTGGCGGCAAAACAGGCTGAAGCCGACGAAGAACTAGACAAGGCTTTAGAGTACTGGGCGCTTCTTTTGCGTTTCGACGAGTCGCATCCCGGCTATTCCAGTGACGACCAAACTGCGCTCGAATGCATCATGCGATGGAGCAAGTTGCCGAATCAATCGCCCAAGCTAATGAAGCAAGCGATCAAAGAAGTTGGATTTACAGCCGAGCGTTGGGAGCGACTTTCAGACAGCACGGCATATTTCAGTCGACTTGATTTTGAAAACTGGTATGAAGCGATTGAAAAAGGGCAAAAGCCTGAGTCTCGTGTAGGTCTTCGCTATGTAACCGTCGTCAACGAGATGCCCAGCATAATTGCTGGATTCGAATCAGAGCGAAGTCGCCGACTCGCTCATCAGGCCATTGGTATTAATCACCGAGTCTATGAAACCAATGAGGTCTACGCGACGAATCCTAAGTCGAACTTCTCGCAGCGATGGGGAGCTGCGTTTCCTCACAGCTTCTGGATGTCATTGGGTGTTGCTAACGCATCTACCTGGGATGGCGTCTATGTGACGCCTCGTTTCGAACATTTTAATTTGAAGGCGGCTGCCGACGACGAAGCGGTTCGCGATGTGCTTGCCAGCATTCAAGATCGAAGATACGCCCAAGTCCGTTTGGCGCTTCGAGGTTGGAAGCTTGAACACGACGTTTATCCGGAAACGTTAGATGAACTCGCGCCACAATACTTTGCAATGTTACCGGTAGACGTGTTCTCTGGTGGATCTTTCGCGTACTCACCAAAGGGTTTCGATCAACCGATAAAATGGACGGGTGATCAAAGAGGGATCACTTCAGAGACTCCCTTCTTGTTGCCTTGGACGCCCCGCACGTCCGTCGACGAATCCAAAACGATTGAAGATCAATATTACGCGCGGCGATCATCGCAATTTGAAAACTCATATGATTACTCTGACAGTTCAAGATATGTTTGCACGTTGTTCTTTCGAGGAAATTTTGAATTGGAGGAATAGTTCTCGCTTCCTAGTCAGAATCTAAATTGTCAGTACCCGATCACGGGCTGTAATTTCCCAACGATCAACCAGTTCGCCGTTTTCAATGACGTAGGCAAATTGATGGACGGCAGAAACCGGACAGGCATGTCGCGGGATTGCGATCAAGTGGTCACCAAGTTTGAAGTTGCCCGCGTCAGAAGTCTCGATCACCAAGTGTTCTTCGGAATGGATCACCTCTTTCGCATCGGCCATTTCGGGAAACACGAGTCGTTTACCAAACGGCTGATCCGCGGCACAGCTTTTGTGGCCGACATCGAGCGTTAAACTTTTCGCGCGATTGCAACTGACCACCCTCGTTAAGATGCCGATCGCGGGCTTGAAATTCAGCTCAGGAAATCGCGTCGCCATGTCGTCATCATGAAAAGTGGTTGTGCCGGGACTCAGTTCCAAATTGGGCTCGCCATGTTCGGCGAGAATTGGAAACGATCCGGTTCCAGCCGTGACGATACGCGGAACCTCCAATCCGTTTAACAGTACTTGATCGCGAAAGCGGATGAACTTGTCCCAGGCTGCGTTGGTCAATCCCGTTCGTTCGGTAAGGTCAGATTGCCGATGGTGACCATCGTACCAATGCAAACCACCAACGCTTAGACCATCGGCGCTGTAGATCATTTCGTACAGTTCGATCGCGTTTTGGCCAAGCTCTATACCCGTTCGATTCATCCCCGAGTTGAGATCAAGCATCACACTGACAGTCCGGTTGGTTGCGGCACCGTTGGTCATCGCTTTCGAAAGTGCATCCACCGCCGCTGGATGGTCCACCAAAGTCGTGAACTTTGTGTTGGGAAAGGTGTCTATTAACTTCACCAGGCGCTCAAGGTTTGGGCCGACCATCTGATATGCGAGCAAAATATCTTCAACCCCCACGTCCGCCAACATCTCGGCTTCCGCAACCGTCGCGCACTTGTGTTTCGTGACGCCAAGCTCCATTTGCAACTTGACGATTTCGCGGGACTTATGCGTCTTGCAATGTGGTCGTAGCCGCTCAGGTCCCCCAGCAATACGAACCATCTCTGCCAAATTGTGCTCAAGTAGCTCGCGAAAGATCACCATGCCGGGCGAAAAAATCTTGCTTGGATCGTTGATTCGATACGCGTCGAGGTTTGGGTATGTCATGAGTCTTATCCGATTGGCAATGGCAGTTCGGGAACTTGCTGGGAATTCGTTTTACTCGCGTGGATGATTGGCCAGTTCTTGAGCTGTGGCCAGGCACTACTGGCAAGATCCAAACTCCCCTATTTCGGTTTTCAGAATGGGCTAAAATCTTCACTTCAATCACTAACAGAAGCAATCGCATCATCAGCGTGCGCCTCCAACGGACAACATTATGACTCAACGAAAGATTCTCGTCACCGCCGCGTTGCCTTACGCGAACGGTCCGATTCACCTTGGCCATTTGGTCGAGTATATCCAAACCGACATCTGGGTTCGGTTTCAAAAGCTGCGCGGACACCGCTGCGTGTTCATGTGGGCCGATGATACTCACGGTACAGCAATCATGATTCGAGCTCGCGCCGAGGGCCGCTCCGAAGAAGAGGTTATCGCGGAAGCAAATGCCGAACACCAACGGGATTTCGCTGGATTTCAAATTGAGTACGACAACTACGGCAGCACCCACAGCGACGAAAATCGAAAGTTGTGCGGCGAAGTCTGGCAGTCGATTCGTGATGCCGGTTTGGTAAAAGAGAAAGACGTTGAGCAACTATTCGACGTGGAGCAGGGGACTTTCCTCGCCGATCGTTTCGTCAATGGAACATGCCCGAATTGTAAAACGCCCGATCAAGCCGGTGACAACTGTAGCAAGTGCGGTAGCACCTATTCACCTGCCGAGTTGATCGATCCAGTCAGTACGCTCTCAGGTTCAAAGCCGGAGGTTCGCTCGGCCAAGCACCTGTTCATCGAGCTTGAACAGTTGCATGAATTCCTCAATGAGTGGACGCAAAAAGGGCATCACCTACAAACGGAAGTCGCGAACTATTTGAAAGGGCACTTTCTCGGTGACCCACTTCGAGATTGGGACATCTCTCGACCTGCGCCTTATTTCGGTTTCGAGATCCCTGACAGTCCTGGCAATTTTTGGTACGTCTGGTTTGATGCTCCGATTGGATATATCGCATCGACTCAACAGTGGTGTGAAAAAAATGGTGAGTCGCTTGATGACTGGTGGAAAAACGATGCCGCCGAGATCCATCACTTTATCGGCAAAGACATTACGTACTTTCACACTTTGTTTTGGCCGGGAATGCTCAAATCGGCCGGATACAGCCTGCCAAAGAAGGTCCACATCCACGGCTTCCTAACCGTTAATGGCAAGAAGATGTCAAAACGTGACGGCACGGCGTTCAAAGCTGAAACTTATTTGAAGCACTTGCCTCCCTCAGCACTGCGATACTACTACGCCGCAAAATTGGGCGCACGGTTAGACGACATCGATTTGAACTTTGAAGAGTTTATCACCAAAGTCAATTCGGATCTCGTCGGAAAAGTCGTTAACCTCGCATCGCGAAGTGCAAAGTTCGTTAAAGACGTGGGGCTCTCGCAAACTTACCCGGAAGACGGTGGATTGTTTGAACAAGCCGCTGCTGCGGGCGACGAAATCGCTGAAGCCTACGAGAATTGCGAGTACAACAAAGCGATGCGACTCATCATGGAGCTTGCCGACAAAGCGAATCCATTTGTTGAAAACGCTGAGCCGTGGAACTTGAAAAAGGATCCAGAAAAAGCCCAAGAACTTCAAGACGTTTGCACGGTAGCCCTCAATCTGTTTCGGCAGTTGATTGTCTATCTCGCTCCGGTCTTGCCAGAGTTGGCCGAGAAGACCGGTGCTTTGTTAAACGATCCGATCGTAAATTGGGATCAATCGAAAACACCATTGACTGGAACATCAGTCAATAAATTCAAACACATGATGAAACGAATAGACGAAAAGGATGTAGCCAAGATGGAAGAAGAAAGCAAAACCGAAGCAGAAGCCGCCGCCGCAGCGGAACAATCAGCAGCAGTTGCCAGCCAGTTCAACGACAGCGGTCAACCAATGATTGACGAGCCAATGGCGGATGAGTGTACCATTGACGACTTCATGAAAGTTGACTTGCGCGTGGCTCGAATTGTCAAAGCCGAGCATGTCGAAGGCGCGCGAAAGTTGCTGCAACTGACGTTGAGTCTTGGCGGCGATCATCAGAAAAATGTCTTTGCGGGAATTAAGGCAGCCTATAAGCCGGAAGACTTGGTGGGTCGTTTGGTCGTGATGGTCGCGAACCTTAAACCGCGTCAGATGAAATTCGGTCTGAGCGAAGGTATGGTTTGTGCCTCTGGGCCTGGAGGCGAGGAAGTCTTCTTGCTCAACCCAGACGAAGGCGCAAAACCTGGCCAACGCGTTCATTGATTTGGTCGCCAACAGAAATAGTCGCCCGGAAGTTGGTCGCCTAAGGAATTGGTCGCCATGAAGTTGGTCGCCATGAAGTTGGTCGCCTAGAGCTAACTTCGGAATCACCACCTTCCCAACAACACCTCACCACGTTTCAATTTTGGTTCATAGGTTACTTGATTGGCTATTCAACAAAG
>CAYMFZ010000349.1:0-6420 GCA_964389585.1 uncultured Pirellulaceae bacterium
GGCGAATCCCACTACGATGATCGCACGATTTTAGGTTTTGAAATGTCCTCTACTACTTGCCATCTGCTTTTAATGCATCGCTGTCTAACCCTGCTATTTCATTGAAGGGCAATCGTCAGATCTTCAAAGGGTTTTGTCCATTTTGAAGGTATCGCAGGACTTAGACGAATCGTTTGCGAATGAAGATCACGGGCTTCTTTTCGAGAGCCAGTTTCCATCAGGCAAATAGCTAATTTGTATTTTGATTCAAACCAAAGTTCACTTCCCGCATCCACACCGCGATTCAGTTTTTGCCAAATTGGAATCGCTTCAACTTGACCTCCTGTTTCCATCATTGAATTGGCAAGTAGCTGTAGAATCATTTTGTGATTTGGAGAGGCCTGGTTGAGGCTCTGAGCGATTGCCAACGCCTCGTTAGGCTCGCCCATCATTAACTTCAATTCACCCAGTCGTAGCTGGGCAACTTGGGTGTTACTTGCTTTCAAATTCGAACCTTGAGTGGTCAAGATTTTCGATAGGGATTCGAATATTTTCGCAGTTTCACCCACCTGCGCAATTGTAGGGTTCGGGTTTGCACGGAGTTTGCTGTCGGCGAGTTGAGCCAATTGGATTAACGCCGATTTCTCGAAACGCGAGCCAGTCGCATTCTCACGTAGCCAATTCGCCAGGTTGATCGCAGTTGTTTGGTCGTTCTTTTTCGTCGCCAATATGAATTGATAGTATTTGAGTTCTTGTATCGCGGTTTGGTCGATTTGGATTGAGGTGTCGACAACTTGAATAGCTTTTTTTAGCTCCTCTTCGATCTGTTTGATCTCTCGTTGATCCGAATTGTTTTTTGGAATTGAGCGAATCAACGCATCAATAAACAGGAGTCGAACTTTGAGTCGAGATTCAATGCTCGTTCCAGAAATCGAAAGGTAATTTGTTTTTGAGGTCGCAAGTAAATTGAACGCTGTCGTTTGCCGAGCGGATTTTGTGCGGAAGGCGTTCAACCAATCCTGATATCGAACGCGAACCATCTCATGTCTAGCAAGTGGGTAATTGGAATTGGTTTCAGAAAATCGACCGAGCCTTTCGATAGCTTGTTCGGTTGGCAAGTGAACTGCATTGACGCGAATTTTTTCAAACTCCGCTCGTTTGGCGTAAGTCGATCCGGGAAACCGATGGATCAGTGAGTCAATCGCTCGGGTTGTGCGAATCAAGGCGCGCGAATTGGATCGGCTGAGTTGGGAAAGCGATTTGACCGTTAGCCATTGGGCTTCTGCGGACAACTCGGGAGAGGTGGTTTCAAGCTGTTGCGAACTTTTGGCGAGCGAGATTGAGGCTTCGTCGTATTTTCGTTCCAAGAAAAGAATCTTTGCCAATGAATACTCCAATCGAACTACATCTTGAGCGTTGGTCGATTCATCAATACTTTTTTTTGCGAGCGTCAGTTTCTTTTTGGCATCGACTAGAGACGAACCCTTTCCCGATTCCGCGTCGTCGAGACTGATTAAGCCTGCGACCCATAATGAAACGAAATTCGATTCGTCCAATTCAGCTTTATAGCTTGCCAAAAACTCTCTTATTGGATTGATCTGCGATTGTCTGGCAAGGGCAGCAAGTCCGAACTCTAGCATGCGTTTAGCGACCAGGGGGGCTCGCGCTTGCATGGCGACACTCGACTGGAGTGTTGCTTTTGCGAACACAACTCGACCAGAATCCATCAGTCGATTTTCTTGTTCGACTTTTTGAACTAGCTCCAAAGCGCTTGAAACTTCGTCCAGATAGACACGGCTGTTCAATTCCCAGACGTATCTCAGGTCTCGCGTTCGCGAGTCTTTTGAATGGTTGCCAATCAACTCGAAACAGTATTGGCTTTGCTCAAGATGGTTGAGCCCCCGCTGACACATGCCTAGCCCAACCACAGCGCGGGCGTTCCAGTCAGAAGAAAAATCAAACCATTCAGGAGCGATTTCTTTGAGTGATTTTCTCGGATCTATTTGAAGAAAGCTTCGGAAGTTTCGATTGGATTCCTCCATCAAACTCCGCCGAAGCTCTGGCTGCAGAATTGCAAGAAAATATGACGACCAGCCGATCAGGTATTCAGTGTGAAGCAACTGGCCTTCGATTCTTCGCAATTGGCGTGATTGGAGATTTTGATATTCGGGGCTCGCCTGAAGTGCAGCGACTTTATCTTCATAGTCAACATCAAGCCTTTGGTGAATCGTTTGCAAGTCTTGGTTCAATCGATGCCATTGACTAATAAGTTCAGCTTGTTCTTTGGCTGATCGTCCAGAACTCCACCATTGCCGAAACGTCTTTTCGTTCTTGAGATATTCCGACTGGAACATTGCGATTCGAATCGCCGGCGTTGCCAGTTCAGGATAAGTGACGACCAGCCGGCTTGCTTTTTGGTGCCATTGTTTTTCCGGCGATTCAAGGCCGGATATCATTCGCTCTGCGTATTCATCAATCAACCGACGGGCCAGTTCGCGACGCGCTTTCAACTCGATTTCTCGATCAGTTTCGATTTCCAGATGCTCAATGACAAGATCGTTCAAATCAAGCGAAACCAGATATTCTTCTACCCTTTCAAGTTCTGACTGCCGGATGTCCAACGGAGACTGGGCGTGTAACTTTCCAGCGATGGCGATCGAAAAAATGCAAGCGAAAATCAGGAGCAGTTGTCGCCTAAGCAATTCGCGGCTGAGTAATTCGTTGGTTTTGAAGTTTGTTGTCGACATGTTCTTCGGTCATGTTCGCAATTGGAGCGAAGATAAATCCAACTAATCAAGTGGCAAGTAGGATACGGACGAAAACCCTGCGGCGCGACAAGCTCCGATGGCTTGTGCGGCGGCTTCGTAAGGGACTTCGCCATCGACTCGTACGAATGCGCCTTCAGACTTGTTCTCAAATCCGTTCAAGAGCTTTTTGATCTCATCCAAATTGTTGGTGCGCAACGCGCCAGTTCTAAAGAGCACTTGCGAATTTTGCATTACGATGTCGACGATGGCAGGCTCAAGGTTGGATACTTGTTTTGCTGATTTCTTTTCGTTGACTCTGATCAGCGATTTTATCTCGCGCTCAGGTCGAACGAATGTGGTGGTCACAATAAAGAAAATCAGCAGCAAAAACACGACATCGATCATGCTTGTCATGGAAAGTTCCATGCGTGTGCCACGAAGATGTCGGTTGCTCAGTTTCATGTTATCGTTAGTCCGCCACCGCTGAGCGAACGTTGTTGAATCCCAGATTCGAAAGTTTCGTCAGTAGGCTCGACACGTATTTTGATGGGCAGTTACGATCGCAACGAATTTGAATTTTCACTCGTGTTGGATCGTCGCCAGCTTTTTTGAGTCGGGTTTTGATTACGCTAATCGTGTTGATCAAGGAAAGTTGTTTCGACCCGATGATGATGTTACCTTCGGCATCGATGTTGATTGTAACCGATGAATTGACCAAATCCGCATCGCCATCGACGACGCGAGGAAGCGGTAATGGATGATCAATCGTTCTTGTGATTTGGGAAACGGTCATGAAGAAGATGATCAACAGGAACACAATGTCAATCATCGGTGTCATGTTAAATGACAGACTGCTCGGAGGTCGATGGCGGCTAAGTTTCATACTGCTCGCCTATTTCTTTCGACCCAGCGGCATCATGACTTGTTCGATCCGTTTGCCAGCTTCGGCAACGAGCGAATCAATTTTGTTTCGAAAATAGCTAAACGCCACCATCGTCGGAATCGCGACAAGTAAACCCAACAGAGTTGTGATCAGGGCTTGCCCAATTCCACCGGCAAGTTCCTGCGGGCGAGCCATGCCTTCTAGAGAAGCGATCGTTGTGAACGCTTCGATCATGCCCAGCACCGTTCCGGTCAGGCCCAACATGGGAGCGATCGCGCCGATCACATTTAAGACTTCCGTGCGGCGATAGAGCTTTCCCGTTTGATCTTCGCCTGCTTCTTCTACCGCAGAGCGATACTCGGCATAGCCAAATTCACTGCTCTTGTATCGCTCCAATCCCGCCAGAATAACTTCAGATGACAACGAGTAGTTTTCTTTTTGGTGACAAAGATCAATGGCCTTATTGATTTCGCCATGCACGATCAACGCTTCGATTTCCGATAAAGCCGCGTCCGGCATGATTCGCTTTCGGTTAATCGTAAACAGATGCTCAATGATGAAGTAAACACTCACCATCGACAGCATTAGAATCAGGATGACGATAAACACACCTAGCAGGTTTCCACCAAACACCATTCTTAAAATGGTTGGCGGGACCGGTTGAGTACCAGCAATTGCATCATTCTCTGGGGCAACTTGCGCGGCGAATAGCTCCGCTCCAAAAACGAACATTCCAAGAACTGACAACGTGATCACGACAAGACGAACTAAGCGAATTTGCGTCGCCTGATTTCCTGCCGCCATAAATCGTTCCATGACTTGTCGACTCGTATTCAAAATTTGATCCTTTGTGACCCATAATTTGGGGCCTATCGTTTTCTCGCCAAACGTCCATGATAAGTACGGATGTACCTGCTCAACAACTCTTCTGTCAATTTTTGAGATTCAGCGGGTCGACCTCTTTTTTCGGCCACCTTCGAAGCTTGAAAAATGGCGGCGGCAGACAAGGTGGGATATCGCTCATCATAAATGGCGGGAACTTTCAGCAGAGACAGCATTGCTTTGGATAGGTCATGGTCGGTTGCTTGAGGTGATTGAAGAGTTGCAACACCATAGAAGTAAAGAGCTGCCGGCCGAGCTGAGCCGCCAAGCGTTTTTGCACCAAGCTCAAACGTCGATTGGGCCGCGGCGAACTTACCTTGTTTAAGCTTCAAACGAGCATCGATTAGACTTCGCCAAGCGTTTAGTTCAGAGTCGAGCTTGGGGTCGAGTTCAGCAGTCAACGACCGTAGCAGGTCAGTTGCTTCTTGAGCGTTTCCGTTTTCGTCGGTCGCAAGTTCAACCTTCAACGATGCCAAATAGATTGCAATTCCGGGAGGCAGTGAACTCGCCGATTCAACGTTAAGGACCTTCTCAGCAAAAGCCTGGGCTTGAGCTGCAACTGCCTTTGATTCAACCGAGTCAAACCAAATCGGCATTAGCTCGCTGGAGAACATGCGTTGACAATCTCGATCTGAAAGCTTGGAATCGCCCAATTGCTCCAGTGCCTTGGCCGAGAGCTGCGTTTGAAGATTTGCAGATTGTAAAAAAGCAACCAAAGCCGATTCGGGGTGGCCAGATTGGAGGCTTGATCTCATTTTTGTCAGGCAAATCAAATACTGTTTTTCTAATTCAAATTTGTTGCTTGATGGTTCAAAGTCTGACCGATACCAGGAGTCGCAAACTTCAATCGCGCCATTCCAATCTCTGTTGGCGATTCGAGATTTCAGTCGAAAAAGCGGCAGGCCTAACTCACGAATTTTGTTATCAAATTCAGCTTGTTGCTCGCTGGAAATATTGGCTTTCAAAACCCGATCCCAGCTCAGTTCCGAGCCGTCAGAAAGTTGGATTGATTGCGCATCAAACTGTTTGACCGGGTTGTTGCGAATCACCGACAAATCACGCAGCACGATGAGACTTTCGGGTGACGGCGTGTTGACCTGAGCTTGGGCGGTCATCGTTTTGTCACTCACGACGCACAATGCGAGATAAACGACAAACGAGAAAAAAGTGATTCGAATAAAAGTCATTAGTGTTCGATCTTTATTCCGAAATCAAGTAACTCTGAAAAGTCATCGCGATTCAATTTCTTGGCGGCGGAATAGCCAGACGCTGACAAAGAAAAGTCCTTCTGTAGGTGGTGAAGCATTAAGCCGTGGTGGCATAGCTGGCGAAAGCCTTCAAGAAAACGAACCGTCTGCTCGGGGTCGTCTTTTTGTAAAAACAGAATTCGCTGGTCGACTTCGTATTCGACGCTGACCGCAAGAAATCGTTGAGCCGAGTCAAATGAATCTCGGTCGGCTCGGATATCAATGGTGCCTCGCGTTGCCGCGGCAACCAAAATTGTTTTCGCTTCGTTGCTTAGATTCTCCATCAATTTTTCAATCTCGCCATGGTGAGACTGCATGAGCGCCAAGCCACATAGATTTGCGAGTCCAATAATGGTTGGCGCTCCGTGTCCAAGGTCCTGCCATTGGGTGGCTTGCTTTTGATCGTCGCCGCCTAAATTTCGCAATAACATATTCTTCCTAAGAACTGATCTGACTTCATTTTGTCACATCGTCAAACTCATGTCAGTACCGTCCATTGCAGTCGAATTCCATTGGCGACTGGCTATCCAAGTTCAGTTTTTGATGAATTTTCGACTAATTTGACTAACAAACCGCGGTCCAGCTCGTCATCTAAGAAGACTGGCGGTAAACACGCCTATTGCTGGGCTAGAATTCCCTAGAGGACATTTCAAAACCTAAAATCGTACGATCATCGTAGTGG
>CAYMFZ010000350.1:0-6402 GCA_964389585.1 uncultured Pirellulaceae bacterium
GGGTGCCATGTTTACGCTTGCGTAAGCATGCTCACGACAAGCGTGAGGCATGGCATCTTGTGATACGTTCAAGTCGGGTCGGATAACCACTGCTAGACTTTGCGAACGAGATCCATTCCGTCTCGTCCGCGATAGGTAAGGAGTAACGAGTTACTGGCTGCGCCTGCTTCAAACACGGCTTCGAAAAAGTGTTGCTCGCCGGGCCAAGGGAACGCAAAGAATAGATCGAAATCATCCAACTTCAATCCAATCTCTTCGTACACTTCGCCTTCATGTGTTTCAACGTGTTCCACGTCACGGCCAAGTTCCAGAATCTCGGCAATGTCACGTGGTACAAAACTGCCGCAGTAGAACGTTGCTGCCAATTCAGCTTCATCTGCCAAATTCGAAGCCTGCTCGACAAGATTGGATTCGATCTCAATTCCAATCGACTCCATGCCGTGCAATGAAGCCAATAAGGCCGCCACTCCAAAACCGCTGCCAAGTTCACAGAATCGACGACCCGTTAGTAAGTGGTTTTGCTCAATCCAAATCAACGCTTGATCCAAGAGATGAAAGTCGCACGGCACGAAGTTCTTGGTGACCGACTCATTGGCCAGCATGAAAGCTTCAATTCTTTCATTGGCAAGGTCAATCAAACTTGTCGCAGCGGATGAATGCGGAAGCCGTTTGATGTTATCAGGGATTTCTATCGACTGAAGCGTCATCAATTTGGCTTTAATTGGCGCGAATGCGAAGTCCGTCATCGCTCAAGGCAAACATTTTTTGCTCGTCCAATTCGACGACGTCCTGAACTTGTTTCAACGTGATTGATTTGCCGCTGGAATTTGCTTTTTTGACGAGCTCATCCAAGCTGGCCCAGCGATCTGCGTCGAGTTCGAGTCCGATCGATTCGGGGTGATGCCGAATGACGAAACTGAGATATTTACTGATCTTGGTAAGTCGGTTGTTCATAGACCCAGTCTAACCAAATCGGAAACTTTCGTCGCGGCCCCATCGTCCCAGTGGCAGGTTGTGTTGCGAAGAATTCTCCCTTGGAAACGTAAGGACGTGGGAGGTGTTCGAGGTAGGCTCGTTGTGACCACGGAGTGATCATCGACAATTGACCAGGAAGGATCCAAATTTTGATTCAAACAGAGATAGTCGTTGATTTCTCCGAAATCACAACGAGTCGATCGTAAAGGCAAACGACTTTTTTCGCAGTAGACCACGAGTAGTTATGACCTCTCACTTTTGACGTCTTGAGAACGGCAAAGTCGAATCCAAATTCGACTTTCGTTGATTGTTGCGACACTTTCAAGTGGTTTGTTAGTCCTAAAGTTTGGGGTGTTGAAAATCAGCCGCCACGCGTTAGCGTCCGGTTTTGGGCGAATGAACCGGGTGCTAACGCACTGCGGCTGGCCCCAAATATTAGCTGTAACAAAGCACTAATCGGTAACTTCTGCCGGAAGTTTCCAAGATTCCCGCAAGACCCCATTTCATTCAGTAAGTGTTTAATCGATAAACGAGTCCGCTCATCGGCTTGGTAACTCTCGGCAAGAGTCACCCACTGATTTTTCATATTCGAGGCTGCAATGTCTTGGAAAGCGACTCTGCAGTTCTCCTGTCTCTCACGTCTCGTCTCTTTGCAGCTTGCCTGACCCTCGTTAGATTAAACTGATTTTGAGGTTCCGTTTGTCCGTTTTCAAATCAAAGAATTACGATGGGTCATCTAGACGATGTTGGAGAAGCTGATGGTTGGTTGTGCTGGTTGTGTGACGAACCTGTTGATCGAGATATGCCATCCAATGACCCACGCAGCGCGAGCGTAGACAAACGCATCACAAAAGCCCGTGCTAAGAAAAATAAGAAGAGCAAGACCGAGCTCCCGCCCGATAGGTTGGCCCACAAGGGATGTAACACCAACAAAGGAGCCAACGATCCGATTATCGCTTGGCCAAAACATTTGATTGTTGTTGATCCTGCGTCCATCATCGCCGCGGCCGATCGACTTGAACGCAAGGGTGGTCGGGAAGCGATGGCGCGATGCCCGACTCAACAGGACGCTGATGCTGCGGCAGAGTGGTTGGTAGATCGCTTGTCTCGTCTGTCGCCTGGATTGAAACTAAGCAGCCAGGTCATACCAGCAGGCGGTCAGTTTTTAGTCAGTGTCACCACATAGCTTTCTGGTTTAGTTGACACGATTCAAAGCATGTTGTTTAGAATGCGTGGTCGCTATGGAATGCGTAATCGCTATTGGTTTTGTCACAACTGTTCTGCGAGATCGCCACCCAAGCCGTGAATCCTATTTACTTGCTCGCATCTCTCCTGCTCGCCCAATCACATCTGTTGAGTATTAAATGCGTCCTCTTTCACCGCCTACTGACAACGATCCTTCTTCGCGTGTTGGCAGATTCTTTGGCGTGTTTCGCTATAGCAAAGAAGCCCTTTCTCTCGTTTCGACGACCGACAAACGACTGACGATTCTGATCGCCGCTCTGACGATTTTCGCTGGAGTCATTCCCGGAGCCATCGCTTATGTTGGAAAGCTAATTGTCGACGCAGTCGTGTTGGCCGTTGAAACGGAAGAGTCTGCCGATCGTTGGATGGTCCTGAAGTGGATTGGTCTTGAGGCCGTCTTGATAATCTTGATGGCTGCCGCACAAAGAGGGTTGATGATTGCGAACTCCCTACTGCGCGCCCTCCTCGGCCAGCGCGTCAACGTGATGATTCTCGAAAAAGCACAAACACTTGAGCTTTCACATTTCGAGGACTCAGAATTTTACGACAAGATGACACGCGCTCGGCGTGAGGCTTCTTCGCGGCCGCTGAGCCTCGTTACTCGGACGTTTGGATTGGTTCAGAATGCAATCACTTTGGCAACCTATGGTTGGCTATTGATTAAGTTTTCCTGGTTGGCGGTTGTTGGATTGCTAGTCGCAGCACTACCCGCGTTTTTTGTAGAAACGTATTTCTCGGGAGCCGCTTTCAGGCTGTTTCGTTGGCAGGTGCCCGAAACGCGCAAAAGAAACTACCTCGAATGGCTGCTGGCCCGCGAAGACTACGTCAAAGAGTTGAAACTCTTTGGGACAGGCGATCTGTTTCTGGGGCGTTACCGTGAGATCTTTGAAAAACTCTATACCGAAGACAAAGCCCTGACTTTGAAACGCGGCTTGTGGGGCTTCTTGCTGGGTGTGCTTAGCAGCGTCGCATTCTACGGAGCCTACGCATGGATCGGTTGGTCGGCTGCGATGGGAGTGATCACGCTAGGTAGCATGACGATGTATTTGCTGATCTTCAAGCAAGGTCAGTCGTCGATCGCCGCCAGCTTGACCGCCATTGGCAAGATGTACGAGGACAACCTTTATCTCTCTAACCTCTATGAGTTTCTCGACGAAGAAATTGACACGAAAGACGGAACCGAGAAATCTGGCCCAATTCCTAGCGATGGTGTGCGTTTCGAAGATGTTTCATTCACTTACCCTGGCCAAACGACTCCTGCCCTCGATCGTGTCAGTCTCCATCTTCAGCCCGGACAAAAACTTGCACTCGTGGGCGAGAATGGTTCAGGCAAAACGACACTGATTAAATTGTTGACGCGGCTGTACGTCCCGACTCAAGGCCGAATCTTGCTCGATGGAAGAGACTTGAAGGAGTGGGAACTGGATACGTTGCGCGAACGTATCGGCGTGATCTTTCAAGACTTCGTTCGGTATCAATTGCAGGTCGGCGAAAATATCGGCGTTGGGGATGTAGCCAATGTCGAAGCCCGCGACCAACAACAAGCCGCCGCAGAAAAGGGAATGGCTCATCCGTTTATCGATGAGATGAAAGACGGCTATGACACGCAGTTGGGGCGTTGGTTCAAGGATGGCCGCGAGCTTTCAGGCGGTCAATGGCAGAAGATTGCTTTGTCGCGAGCGTTCATGCGTAAGCAAGCCGATATTCTTGTTCTCGACGAGCCCACATCTGCTATGGATGCCGAAGCGGAATCTCAAATCTTTGATCACTTTCGTGAAGCAACTGAAAAGCAAATGGCCATTTTGATATCCCATCGTTTCTCAACCGTCCGCATGGCCGATCAGATTGTCGTGCTAACCAAAGGCAAGATAAGCGAACGTGGATCTCACGAGGAATTGATGGAGCAAAATGGTCGCTACGCCCATCTGTTTATGATTCAAGCCAAGGGCTATCAGTAGCTTGGGCAACTGTTGAAACGAATGGGACGACTTGATGTGCCAGTTGGTTGGCGGCTCATTGCAGTCGAAAAAGTCTTCCCATCTAAATGTTTTGCTTTCGGTCGGTAAAAATCGCATCAACAGTTGGGGAGCAGTACGCAATTGAAAAAGTTTTGAAGATTCTCTGAAAGACTTTCCAAAAATCTGTCATTTGATTTGGCAGTAGGGAAATACCAACTTTCTTTAGGAGGATTTGAAAATGAAACTTCTCAATTATCTTGCAACAACATTGACAGTCTTGACACTCGTCGCGTCGACCCAGCTTGGTCACGCACAAGTTAAGTCGACCATGTCCTGGTCGACGAATTCCAAGTCGACCAAAAGTCTGGCTGTCAAAACAGTCGCCGGTCCGACTTATCCCAGCGAGGCCGTTCAGTTGGACCAAATGATTTCGATGGTTTTGAATGGAATTAGTGGAACCGATCAAGGGTCTGCTTCTGGCGCAGATCAGTTCGATTCCGGGTTGAATTTAGAATGGCCAATGGCGCCGATGACCGAGATGCATCAAGTCGCCGAAGTATTCGGGGCTCCTGACTACCCAACGTCATTGTTCTTGAACTTTGACGGACAATCATCAGCGGGAGTTGCTCCGTTTGAGTCGACGACGGGCGATCGAGAAAAAGATATTCAGGAAATCCTGTTTACAGTTTCGCAGATTTTCGCTCCTTTCGATGTCAAAGTTCGAAGGATGCATACCAACGGCGGCCTATACACAGCGTCGGGGGCGACAACCATTTTCATTGGAGATAAGTCGGGAAACAGTACGTTGTTGGAGGGATTCGACTCACATTTGATCAACAGGACGCGAGCTTACGCCGATGCCGACTACCCTTGTCCATTGCGAGAATCGACTCATCAGCCCAACTCCGATGAATACAACACTGGCTATGTCGATCCCATCAAAGCTGAATATTTGAACGGAGTTGAAATCAACTTTGAGTCTTGGAGTAACAGTGCAATCGGTCGAGTCGTTTGTCATGAGGCTGGACATACGTTCGGACTGGCTCATGTTCTCACCGAGGGATTCGGTTCAGACATGATGAGTTACGACAGTAGCAACCGGTACTTTAACTTTCAGGATTTCAATATTACGAACTTGGACGCAGTTGTTGGCGGTCCCGCCGAACCTAACTGGAACTTTACTGCGATGTGGTGGTTCTTCCAATTCAATGCCGTTGGACCTCAAGTCGCTCAAGCACCCTTGGATCGCCAAAACTCTTTCCGCACGTTGATGGCAACGCTTGGTGAACGACCAATTGCCAACGACATCGCGAATTTAGCGGATCGTGATTCTGCCGATATCGTCTATCCGGATGCCGGTTCGCATCAAATCCAAGTCGACTACATTTGGGTGTCGGATATTGATCGCGACGGCGACTACGACGTGTACGATCTTTCTGTTTCAAAGAATCAACCAATGGCCATCGAAGTAAGACGCGCAAACGGGGACCTTGATCCGATCGTGATGGTAATGAATGCAGCCGGAACCACCGTCCTGGCGTACGACAATGATGGGGCAGCGGGGAATGGTGCCCGCGTTAACTTTGTTGCCAAAGAAGGAGAAAGCTACAAAGTGGTCGTCGGTGCCTTGAACAACAACACCACCGGTCGCTATGTCTTCGAATCCACGGCCACTGAATACAAAGTTAACCGACGTGTTAAACCCTCAACTGATCTAACAATCGAAATGAATCATTCAAGTGGTAAGAACTAAGGGTAGGTTTTTCTTAAGGCTCCACCGCCGAAGCACCAATACCTCGCGTTCTTAACTCGTTCCAAGTTCTACCCAACGGTTGCCGATTCGGCAGCCGTTTTTTTTTAGGCAAGTGAGGTCCGGAAAATTCGGCATGTTGTTGAGCGAGTTCGATCGTTGAAGAAGAACAAAGCCCACAAAGACCGAACGACGTTCGTCAATTCGCGTTCTCGCATTGCATTTTTTTGTCGGACTTTTTTATTCGCAGTTTTTTCAACGCAAGAAAGCTGCTATTCGCACTCGACTACTTCCGAATTCCGATAATCACAGGGTCGTGGTCGGAGCTGCGAAACGGATAGGGTTTATAAAGCGTCTTGGGTTTGTATTCTTCGTTGTAGTCCAAGAACACCGGTTCATCTGCGTTGATATGCCAGGTCGCGATTCCTGTTACATCGGGTGCTAAAACTTCGGTCGCCATGGCATGATCCATGC
>CAYMFZ010000351.1:0-4107 GCA_964389585.1 uncultured Pirellulaceae bacterium
ACTCAAGGTAGTATCGACGCGATTTGGGAGGCAGTGGCGAGATTGAAAGGTGCTGATGAATTTCAGATCAAAGCCAAGGCAAATCAAAAAGGAAAGGGAACGGAGCTTCCTCACAAAAGAAAAATAGACTTGCTCTTCAAAACGCCTTTTGCACCCATCAATCTTCGCATGTACAAACAAACGTACTTCGGATTTACAAAAGTGCTTCATGAGATTCGCCATCGCAAATCGGCGATTCGAATTGCGCCTTGGGACTTGACCTGCAAAGAAGCTTTTGTGCCGTTCATTGCCGAAGGGTGTCCCGCGTCATTCCTCAAGGCAATTGGGCTACCATCGAGTGGTTACAAATCAGCGGAGCCAACCGGTCGTGCAAAACTTTTGGTCGAACTGAAGCAAAGATTCGATTTGGTGATTGACGACGACCGAACGAACTTGATCATCGAAGACTCCGAAGGCGATGCTTTGGATGCTCTTCTTCTCGCAATCGGAGCAATTGAAGTTCGCCAAGCCGAAGTCGAACAGAGCCTCCAGTTTCTGGCTGACTACCCAACGGAAGGCTATGTCTACCTTGGAGTAACCTGAACTTGAAATGCCGCAAATGGCTTGTGCTACTTTTTGATCATAGAGAGCCTTTCCCAAAACCAAAATACTCGTTCAACGGTGAGCCAAAAGCTTTTTCCTCGGTTCAGATGAAGAGTAAAACAAACACTTGCTTTTCTGGCCCGAGGCTAGCAATGGCTCACAAGTTTTGGTCATAAAGTGAATGGACTTACTACGATCGAAACGGAGCCATCCGACCCAAGAGAACTGCAAAGTCGGATCTAAATTTGGCTTTTGTTGATTGTTGTGACACTTTTTGGTGGGTAACTTCTGCCGGAAGTTTCCAAGATTCACGCAAGACCCAATTTCAGCAAGCGTTTTATCGATAAACGAGTCCGCTCATCGGCTTGGTAACTCTCGGCAAGAGTCACCCACTAATTCTATATTCGAGGCTGCAAATGTCTTCGAAAGCGACTTTGCAGTTCTCTGGCATCCAACCGTCGCGTCTAACCCTCAATCGAATTCCAGTCTATAGTAAAGAAAATCGCTCTCTCTATCATTCGAAAACAATGAATCAGTCGCAACCGAACAACCCACTTCACGGCGTCAAGCTGGCGGACATGCTGGAGCTGCTGGTTGAAGAATATGGATTTGAAGTCCTTGGTCGCGAAATCAAAATTCGTTGTTTCAACAATGACCCCTCGATCAAATCAAGCCTGACGTTTCTGAGAAAGACGCCTTGGGCGAGAGAGAAAGTGGAAGACATGTATTTGGCCACGATTCGCGACATTGAAAAACGTTAACTTGAGGAATTCCATTAGAGATTCCTGAGGGATTCGGAAGCTGACGATGCCTCGTTGAAGTGCCTTCCAAGCGATAAGATGGGGCTTCAAATATATTCGACTTTGAGCATTAATCGAAAGCCAGGCATGGGACTCGTTGCGGCAACAAAAGCGTTTTGCAAATTGCTATTCAATCGGGAATTAAGCGATTCGTTTCAACAATTAGTGGATGGCAATCTGCAGCCAAAAATTGTTCAAGCAACGCCTGAGAAACCGACTCCCAAACCTGCATCAAAGCCAACTCCTAAACCCGAACCCGCTCCACTTCGGAGCGACGCAATTAGCCTGTTGGCCGCTTTGCAGCGCGAGGCACGATTGCTGGACATCGTGAACGAATCGCTTGACGAATACTCAGATGCCCAAGTCGGTTCAGCCGCGCGCGATGTTTTGCGAGATTCGGGTAAGGTCATCGAGCGGATGTTTGGGCTTCAACCGCTGACTGACAACGCGGATGGAACCCCCATGGAGACACCGGCTGAATTTGATCCGGCGGAGTTTCGTCTAACCGGAAACGTCAGCGGAGAAGCACCTTTCCATGGAACCGTCGCACATCACGGATGGAAAGCGACTCACTGCAAAGTCCCGCAATGGTCTGGCAAAAAATCGACTGCGTTAATCGTTGCTCCGGTTGAGTTGGAAATTGGTTAACGACCGATTTCGTCTGTCTCAAAATTTAGCATCGCTTTTGAAACGTAACGACATGAGTTACGAACTGACGTCTCGGGCTGGCTAGCCGTGATTGGCTTCTCAATTGAACATCTTTAGTGAACAAGCGTGGAACCAAAATTGAAGTATACGATCGGAATTGATTTAGGAACGACTAACAGCGTGTTGGCTTACTGCGAACACGGCGAGGCGAATGACAGTAATAAACTTCCTGAGATTCGCTTGCTAAAGATTCCACAATTGGTCGCCACCAACACGATCGAATATAAATCCTCGCTTGCTTCGTTTTCGTACCTTGCTAACGAAGCTGAATCGGGCGGAGGCGCGTTTGATCTACCTTGGTCGGAGAACCGCTCTTTCGCGACCGGAGAACTTGCGCGAACTCGGGGAGCCGAAGCACCCGACCGAACGGTTGGAGCTTCGAAGAGCTGGCTTTGCCATAACAAAGTCGATCGTCGGGCTCCGATTTTGCCTTGGAACGCTCCCGCGGAAGTCGCCAAAATTTCGCCAGTCGCGGCAGCCCAGCAATACCTTGAACATTTGGTTGCCGCTTGGCATTACGAATTCCCCGACGCTCCCATTGCCGACCAGCAAGTCGTCTTAACCGTGCCGGCTTCGTTTGATCCTGTCGCCCGCGAGCTCACGCGCGAAGCCGCCGTCGCTGCGGGCTTGCCCTCCGAATTTGTCTTGCTCGAAGAACCACAAGCCGCACTCTACGCTTGGCTCGCGACGCAAGGCGATGATTGGCGTAAGACGTTGAAGGTTGGACAATCGGTTTTGGTTTGTGATGTCGGCGGCGGAACGACTGACCTAACGCTGATTGCTGTTGACGAAGAAGAAGGTGAGTTGGTCCTGCGAAGAGTCGCAGTTGGTGATCATTTACTTGTCGGTGGAGACAACATGGACCTTGCGGCGGCTCACGCGGTCGCGGAAAAGTTTGCACATAAAGGCACGAAGCTCGATCCGTGGCAATCCGTTTCACTATGGCATTCGTGCCGAGCTGCCAAAGAAAAATTGCTTTCTCCCGAAGGTCCTGACACGCATTCGATTTCGATTCTTGGTCGTGGAAGCAAGTTAATTGGCGGCACTGTCTCGATTGAAATCAATCGTCAAGAAATCGCTGACCTGTTGCTTGATGGCTTCTTTCCAAAATGCAAACTGGATGACCGACCACAACGACAACCTCAATCAGGTTTCCAGGAAATTGGATTACCATACGAATCCGATCCAGGTATCACGCGGCACATCGCGGCTTTTTTAAATCAGCATTGCGCAGGCGATTCCAAAGAATTGAATCTACCCAATCACGTCCTGTTCAACGGTGGCGTATTCAAGGCAAGCGGTTTTCAAAATCGTCTGTTGAGTACGATGTCGAATTGGTCTGACGAACAAGGCTCAGAAGTCGCGACATTGACGGGATCTCAAGACTTGGATTTCGCGGTCGCGCGAGGCGGCTGTTTTTACGGATGGAACAAACAATCGGGTGGTTTGCGAATTCGAGGTGGATCGGCGTATTCTTACTACGTTGGGATCGAGACAGCGGGGTTGGCAATTCCTGGCGCCCCTCGACCTTTAAAAGCGTTGTGTGTCGTTCCGTTCGGAATGGAAGAAGGAACTCAGGCCGCTGTGCCGTCCGGTGAAATCGGATTAGTTGTCGGCCAACCTGTCAGCTTCCGATTCTTTCGCTCCAATTCACGCCAAGCCGACCAACCAGGAATGGTGCTCGAACGTTGGACCGAAGAAGAGCTACTGGAAACAGACCCGTTAACCACAACCTTGACGATGGATGGCTCCGATGAAACCTACGTTCCCGTCAAGTTTGACTCGCGGATCACTGAATTAGGAATGTTTGAATTGTGGTGCGTACAGTTTGTTGCTGATGGAGGAACTGACAATCAAGAACCACAAAAATGGAAACTGGAATTCAACGTTCGTGAAGATGGCCATAGTGGCATTTCACTCCGTGAAATAGCGCCAGGCCCCGATGCGAAGCGAGGGTAGTTTTAAGAGTAAGAAACACGGTAATAAAAAATTAGAAAGATCGATCAAGATAGTTAGC
>CAYMFZ010000351.1:4117-6380 GCA_964389585.1 uncultured Pirellulaceae bacterium
AACCACAAAAATGCAAACTGGAAGTCAACGTTCGTGAAGACGGATAAGCTGGTCTCCACTTACTCTTAGTGTGCAATTAGTGAAAATTCGTGTTCTTAAGATTTGAAGTTGAACTGGCGTGTTCCCAAAATCAGTTCATGTGCTACGAGAGTCTCATGAGCCAACTTTGGCAAGGAGATTTTGATGACGAAGAAGAAGCGGAAACAACACACGCCTGAGCAAGTTTCTGTAGATTTAAGCGTTTGAAAATGCGAAGGCTGCCAAGACACTGACTCGGTTGTATGTATCGCGCCAACCACAATAACGATCGGCCGCACAGCTCACTTGGCTACATGACCGCGACGGATTTCGCCCGGCCATTTTGTTTTTTGCTCATTATTGACCTTCAACCGATACGTTTCTCCCATCATTCGCTCCACATAGGCTATACCAAACACTTAGATCCACATCGCGAAAAACAGGGTTAACTGAACCACCAACAGTAACGGCATTTACTGTATAGGGATGTTTCGAGCCAAATCCTGCGAGATGGGAGTCCTGCCAATCCCCAAATAACAGGCGATCCGGGACACTAGGATTCCTTAGCCTGCCCCAAGGCAACCCTCCCCTTCCACGACCTAAACAACCGAAAGGCCAAGCATATGAAGCATCTCTATCACCGTTTGTAATAGAGCCCAGAGCCTCTCCATACAATATGGTTTGACTTGTTCCATCTCGAATGTCCGAAAGTCTAACTTGAATTCGACAGCCCAAAGCTCCTTTAAATTTGGCAAGCTGTTTATTGGGTATTCTGCCTCCGGAATAAGCTCCCGTGCATCCAATGTAGTTAGAAGAATGGTATCCTTTATTTTCAATTGAGGCGGCTAAGAACCCTTCAGTGCCTGTTCTGTCTCTCGAAACGAAATAAACTGGTTGAGCGCCGATCAAAAGAACTCTTCCTGCATCTTCGCGTAAATCATCGCTTGAACAAAAGAAATTCGGAACGGGAGTTTGCATTGCCTTCTTTACATTGGTCCACTGACCAATCCATCGGTGCGGTAAATTAGGCTCGTTTCCATAGATACTCTGGCTTGAGAAAATTGGCGGAAGATCGTCGTATAATTGTTTTTCATCAAGAAAAGGCAACAGTAATGCAAGCGAAGAACTGTGCTGTGCATTTTGCCAATAGTATTTGTGCCAGCTTTTGTTAAGCCATGCATCTGCGATGGACTGGTCTCCCAAGAGCACGTCTCGGAAGCCAAGGTTGCCGGGTGGCAACTTTTGGTTTGAGGATTCGAAGCTGAGAGCTGCAATCGCCAAACTTCGAAGATTGTTCTTGCATGATACGTCTCTACTTGCTTCGCGAACGCTCTGAACTGCTGGTAGGAACATCCCCATTAGCAGCACTATGATAGATAAACTGCAGACCAAATCGATTATTGTAAACCCAGCACTCGCAGGTCTCGTTAATAAGAATCGTCGAAGACTCATGATGTGCCTTTTTGATCCGAGTAGCTAACAATCAATGCTGATACCATCAAGGTAATGGTAAGCAATATTGACTTACTTCCCACATTCATACTTAAATCCCCAAAACAGCCGCAACTAATTTCACTGCCTCGAATCACAACCATAAGTTGCGCTAAAGCATATGAAAAAAAGAGCCCGGACATGATGCCACTCGAAACCACGGCGGTAGACTTGATGCACATAGCAATACCAAGTGTCAACTGAAGTAGTGGGAGGAAAGCTGCCAGGAATAAGGTTATTGCTGGAGAGGTTAGTCCATACCTAGCTACTTCACCGATAAATTTGTAGGGATTTCCAAGATGAGCGAAGCTACTTACTGCCACGGCAGACACAACCACAACTCGCAACGTGGCGGCAAAATAATTGATCTTCATTGGGCACCTGCAATTTTTGAGTTCGAAACGGAATCCTCAATAAACCCAGTTACCCCTCTCGCAAAAATTTTGATATTTTCAAACCCCGCATAGCGGAGTTTGTGGGCAACAATCGCAGCCCATTTGCAATTAGGTGAATTACAGTAGACCACTAATGGAGTCGAAGTCTCCATTCCCGAAATTGCCTGTCGAAAATCAACAATATCGAAATTTACTCCGACGTGTTTAGATCCCGCAATGACGAATTGCTTCCGAGCAGAACTAGTACGTGCGTCAATTAGCTGGCCACCTTTATTAGATGAAATGTCTAATATTTCGTCATATGTCGCTTCCCCAAATTGATGAACGTCAGCCGAATTTTGTGCCATCCAATTTGAACT
>CAYMFZ010000352.1:0-6366 GCA_964389585.1 uncultured Pirellulaceae bacterium
GGATAGCGGAACCTTTACAGCAAACGGGCGAACCAGCGACTATCGATGTCCATATATGAATTCAGTTTCGTACGCGGGAGGCCGATTACATGCGACTTGGGTGTGGCGTGAACGGTTTGAAAAAACAAGTGCAAAAAATCAGCATGATCTATGCTACGCCTATAGCGAAGACAACGGCCGGACGTGGTTGAATACACACGGAGTCACCATCGGCAAGACGGGCCAAGAGTATATTCATCTCAACTCACCCGATGTTGTCGTCGCATCTATTCCGACTAACTCAGGTTTGACCAACCAAAACACTCACTACGCTTACGACGATGGCAGTATTCATGTGGTACTCAGACATGTGTGCAATGAAAGTGGAGAAAGCCGCTACCATCATTACTGGCGCAACACCGAAGGCGAATGGAATAGAGAAGTATTGCCGTTTTCAGGAAGTCGCCCCAAAGTTGTGGGAACAAAAGATCGTACGCTGATTCTTGCTTACACCGTCGAAGATGAAGAGGAAAAGGAAGAGCTCTTTATCGCAAAAGGCAAACCAAACTCTGACCAGTCAGGTTGGAACTGGACGGATGCCAAACTTCCCGCTCGCCATTTCATTTTGGGTGACGCTTTGCTCGACCTCGAAAGATGGGAACAAGAGCAAGTGCTTTCGATTTACAGCCAAGACGAACCTGCCAAGACGATCAGGACTCAACTTTCGGGGCCCGTCGACGGAATGCCGGCCCCACTGAACGTCTTTGACTATCAATTTACAGAAGACTTACGCACAAATTCATCTCAAAAAGCTGGGAGTCTTTTAACCAAAGGTGTCAAACTCATTCGCCCACCACCGGGTCGACTCGCATTAGTCGTGGATGGAAACTCCCCTGACCCAGACGACATCGGTGCGACCGCAGTCATCTTTGGGCTTTTAAGTTCGTCAGGTTTAGGTGATCGCCTTGTACACCTTTCTCACTCATGTGACCTGAAACCAGTTGCAAGAATCTCTGAAAAAGATGAACAGCGCCGTCAAGAAGTTCTGCAACAGACTTGCGTTGACGGAATTTCACATTTCGGTCCGTTCAAGAATCTCAAAGACTTTTTCAATTGCCGCACTCAACAAGACGCCGCAGTTGATGACCTTCGCCAGGCCATCAACCGATCTTCGAAGCGTAATCCATTGTGGATCATTGAAGCTGGTGAACCAGATGTTATCGGTCTCGCCCTATCAGCCTCCGATCCGTCGCGTCATCGCTTTGTCCACGTGGTGTCTCATCATCCGGCCAACGACAACAGCGGCGACCTTTTCGAATGGCAACAAATTTTGGACTTTGGAATTCGCGAGCACCAAATCGGAGACCAGAACGTCGGTTTGCAAACGGCCATTCAAGAATGGGACTGGGCAAAGCAACATGACAACGAAGGGATCAAGTGGATTTGGAACCAACTCGCTTATGCCGAGCAAGATGGCGTCGTCAAATTCCAAACCGATAAGTTTGATTGCTCCGACGCTGGAATGATTTACTGGTGGATCACGGGGGCAGATTCATCTGGCAACAAACTTTCAACGCCCATCGAAATCGGCGAACTACTTCAAAGAGTCCAGCCGCGTTGAGTGTCGGAGGAAACTTTACCGACCCAATTGGATTTCATGATCCGAACTTCGTGTTTTCGTGGAAACTGCCGGTCACAGCGGGCGTCAAGTCTCAGTCGGCCTATCAAGTCATCGTAACGAATGAATCAAGCATCAACTCATTAGTGTTTCTTAGTTCTGCCAGTTAATTCGTTGAGCCTTTTTTCCATGGCTTGAACCTTTTCCGCATGAGCTTCAGCTACGTTGGATGCTTGGTTTGGGTCGGTTGCAAGATTGTAGAGTTGAACTTTTGGCGACCCTTGTTTGATCTGACCTTGGTCATCGACGTCGCTGTTCTTGAAACCCATCTTCGCATAGGGCAAACTCCAATGTCTTTCTGGTTGCGGGACGGTCTTACCGCCGGATCCTTGTTTAGGGATGTAAACCCAATCGCCTTGGCGGAGTATGTAACTTGAGGGCCCAGTACCATGAAGTACGGCTTCTGTTCGTTTCGCGGCCGATGAAGGGTTTTTGAAGGCAACAAGTTGACTAACGCCATCGGGCGAAGCTCCCTTGGGCATTTCAATTTCTGCTGCCGCGGCGAGAGTCGCCATCAAGTCAACAAGTACGAACAGCTCGTTTCGTTCTGTGCCGGCCGGAATATGCTTCGGCCAACGGGCGATACACGGAACACGATGACCGCCTTCCCAAGCATCCGTTTTTTGTCCGATTAAGTTGCCGTTGGGACGATGCCCGGCTTGCAGTGCTTCCTCCTCAAATCTTCCGCCGTTATCGCTCGTGAAGATCACGATTGTGTTTTCGGACAAACCTTGTTTTTCTAGATCGCTGAGTACGATCCCAGTACAGTGATCAAGTTGCTGGATATAGTCGCCGTAAAGTGCGGCTTTACTTTTTTCACGAAACTCTGGCGCAGGATTGATCGGAGTATGAGGGGCTTGAAAAGCAAGATAGAGAAAAAATGGCTGGTCAGGTTTTTGCTGTTGAAAGAACTGCGTTGCCTTTTCCGCAAGGATCATGTCGATGCGTTCGTCTGGACGCGCGGCTCTGGCTTTTTTACCGCCAATCATCCTGCCGTGCGCACCAAATTGCGGTGACTTGTCGACACTAATCGGATCGTCAGCTTCCAGTCCGATGACATGATGGTCTTGAACAAAGACAAGGGGCGGTTCGTTGTGTGATCGGGGTGTGCCAAAGAAGGAATCGAATCCAATCTCGAGTGGCCCAGGCTTGAGAGCCACGTTGTAGTTCACCTCAGGTTCGGAACCGAGGCCGTTGTGCCACTTACCGAGCATCGCAGTTTTGTAGCCCGCAGACTTCATTAGTGAAGGAAGCGTCACTTGCCCGTCATGAAACTGGAACCCATACAACGGCCGCCGTTTTGCATGGAACCAATAGGTACCGCTGAGGATGCCGTAACGCGAAGGCATGCAGATCGCACTGATCGAATGCGCGTCGGTAAAACGAACTCCTTGTTTGGCGAGCCCGTCGATGTTTGGGGTTTTGATTAACGAGGCGCCGTAACAACCGACGTCTTGGTAGCCAAGATCATCAGCGACGATTAGGACGATGTTTGGTTGAGAGGTTTCAGCCTCTGAAGATTCAGCTAAAGATAATGTGGACCCAAAAAACACAAGCGCGAAATAGAACAGTTGCGTCATTCTCATGTGTCTAAGTTTTTCAATCTGGCATAGCGGGTAAACTGCGAGCGCCTGATTCTATAAAACGTGACAAAGGTCTGGCGAAAATGCTCTGGTCATTATGCGACAAACCCTTGTTTGAGCAGGCCAAATCTTTGCCAGACGTTTTGGGTTTGGCGTTGCTCGCGAGGTCCGAAGGCATCGCGATTGAACAATCGGCTAGTTTGACTTTCTCACTTCATAAAATAGACCGCCAATCGAAGTCGAGACAAGTCGGCAACACAAGTTCGAATTCGTGAAATGGCGTCGTGTTCGTTGCCATTTGTCAAAAAAGGAATCGCTCAAGGTGAACGTTTGGTCACATCTTCGGCCTCACTGTCACAAGTGGAATGACTTAAACGCTGAGAAATCAGGCAAATTATCGACGCTGAGCGTACAGCAATCAAAGAAACATACCTGACAGAATTGTCGCGAATTGACAATCATTTCGCGGTCTTCAAAGGAATCTTTTCTGCAATACTTCTGAAGAGACTTTTAAGTTGCGTCTAGGGTATTTTATTTCCCTTCCCTACGCTTTAGTCAGCGAGTTGAAAGTTTCTTTCCTTCGTCGTCGTTGTCTTATTCAGGAGTATCTTATGAAACCTTTGTCCACTTCCAAGGCGCGTCGCAACGCGTTTACCTTGGTCGAATTACTCGTTGTTATTGCGATCATCGGTATCTTGATTGGCATGCTGTTGCCCGCGGTACAGCAAGTTCGCGAAGCGGCACGACGTACCCAATGTCTGAACAACGTTAGACAGATTGGGCTTGCCGCTCTTAACTTTGAGTCAACCTATGAGCACTTTCCAACGACTGGCCTTGCTGCTAACGGATTTGGTGTCGCACTCAACACGCCTGGGCCCAATTCGAGATCCGGTGTGGATGTCGAGAATTTGTCTTGGCCCTATCAAATTCTGCCCCAGATAGAAGCCAACAACTTGTACAACCTGCGTAGTACAATCGGTTTGGTTCCAGAGACCTACAAACAAGCTGTACCGTCTTATTCTTGTCCGACCCGCGGAACTCGAAGTATTATTGAACCAACGGGTGACTTGAGATTCTATTCTGATTATGCGTCGTTCATGGTCATGAGGTTTCATATTCTCCAGGCAAACGCTGCCGACCCCAGCCTCAATATTCCAAATTTTACTACGATTACGAACAACAGTGGTGGTCCTTATATTCGCGGTTCAGCCGCTCAAGCTGGCGAGCTCAATTCAATTGCGTACCAGGGAATCATTGGCCGAGGTGGGCGGGCAACGGGGAATGGTTCAAACCTGATAAAGTTTGGCAAGGTTGGTTTTGGAGCTATTTCTGACGGTTCATCCAACACCATGATGTTCGGGGAAAAAAGTGTTGCTGCGGATCTTTACAGATCGCGCGATATGCCCACTGAACGTAATGGATTTTATCAGGGAAATTATGCCACCGCACGAGGATGGCAAGGTGGCCCCTATCCTGACAGCCGCACTTCGTCGAATCCCAATTACAGGAGATTCGCACAGGCTCAAAGTTTTGGATCTGCTCATCCTGGCACGTTTAGCGCCGTTTTTGGCGACGGATCGGCTCATTCGATCAACATGGAAATTGATGTTGTGAACTTTTACAAATTGGGCTGCCGAGCAGACGGGCTTGTTATCGATTTGGATGCTTTGTAAGCGGCTTGCTTCAGCATTTCAATTGTGTGGCCGGCCGGGTACCGGTTGGCCACACATTTTTAGATCTAAGAAGAATTTGTAAATTTTACAAACTTACGATGGTGGGTAGACTTATGGATGTTGTCCGGTTGAAGCAGAGTCTGGTATTGCTTTCCGCTTGTTGCTTTGTCGGCTGTGGGTCTTCAGCCCAGCGGAACGCCGATTTCGTGGCGGCTTCTAACGACCAAAATATTAAAAAAGTGACAAGCCTTTACCAGCTTTATGCTTCACGCACTGACTATACGGGCCCCAAGTCAAAGGAAAAGTTGATTGAATTTGTTAACTCAAACGAGTCAATCGCCGAAAATCTGGAGTTGTTGGGGATCGATCGCGAGAAAATCAATGAGTATTTCATCAGCGAAAATGACGGGAAGGAATTCGATATACGTTGGGGGGTTTGGATCAATCCTGATTTTGAGCGAACCAAAGAACCTCTAGTGTTTGAACAGGTAGGCAAAGATGGCGTGCGACTTGTCATGCTCTCCAATCGAAATCTTCTTAAAGTTGACAACGACGCAAAGTACCAAAAACTTCTTAAGGGAAAGGTTGGTAAGGAGGATGGCAAAACCGAGCTGGAAAAAGAAGAAGAGGCCGACGCCGAACTCATTGAATAGTGCCTCGCTTGCTCTGGCGTGCGGTCAACCAAATGAAACTTCTAAACCAAAGAAAATCCCTGCAGTGTTTTCGCCTTGTCGTTGTTTTTATCGCGTTCTGCGGTTCCCTTCTCAATCCATTCGCAACGATTACGGTTGCTCAGCATAGAGCTCATTCTCTAAGTGTCAGCGAGAACTTCGTTGATCCAATCGGGTTCCATGATTCATCACCTGTGTTCTCGTGGAAACTGCCCGTTTCCGAAAATGTAAAATCACAGACAGCCTACCGAATCGTCGCCACTGAGTCGAACGATGAATCAGCAGCTAACCTCTGGGATTCTGGAAAAGTAAACACCGATCAGTCAGTTTGGGTGCCCTATGGCGGACCCAAGCTTGAATCCCGCCAGAAAGTATTTTGGCGAATCAAGTTTTGGGACGATCAAGGTCGGGAATCGAAGTGGAGTAAGCAGGCTTCGTTTGAGTTGGGCCTGCTTTCAAATTCTCAATGGAAAGCCCAATGGATCGAAGTGGACCGAACACAAGTCGTAGATAATGTTGCGATTTTGAAAGCCGAATTCGGAAATCGAGCCGGCGACAAATCGAAGATCGTCGACGCGACTAAACAAATTGCGAGAGCGATCAAAAACGACGCGACACCCTATCGAGTAAAATCAGCGAGACTTGGCGGTGACCCAGCTCCGGGAGAACCCAAAACGCTCTGGGTTGAGTACGAACTAAACGGGGCTACGCAGCAAGCCGAGATTCCTGAGAACGCCACGTTCAATCCATATCCGCCAATCACTGCTCATCCAGGCTACAAC
>CAYMFZ010000353.1:0-6360 GCA_964389585.1 uncultured Pirellulaceae bacterium
AAAAGTGTTATAGAAGCGGTAAAGTGAGTGCCATTGGGCTAGCGCCTACGGCTCACTGTCGAATAACTTGGATTGGGATAGGCTCTAATTTTGAATGGCAATGATCGGGATCGCCGTTAAGTTCTTCTAAAGTAGGCTTCGCTAACTTTGGTCTTGGATTGCGGCGTTTTGTTGGCTTGAAAATTCGTTACAATCGAGGGACACCCCGGAAAGCTGCGAACGAGCGGCCAACGAATTGTGCGGAAAAATTCGCTGCAGGACTTGGTGATTGAGATAAAGACAAAACGTCGTTCAGGAAACAAATAATGAAGAAAATTGAAGCCATCATTCGTCACTTCAAACTAGACGACATCAAGACTTCACTCACAGAGTGTGGCGTTGAGGGCATGACGATCACTGAGGTCAAAGGATTTGGCCGACAAAAAGGTCACACCGAGATGTATCGTGGCAATGAGTATGCGATTGATTTTGTTCCCAAGGTGAAGGTTGAAGTGGTTGTTTCCGAAGACAAACTTCGTGGCGTGGTCGAGACGATCATGGGTAAGGCTCAAACTGGGCAAATGGGCGATGGAAAGATCTTTGTTTCTGATCTTTCAGAAGTCATCCGAATTCGAACCGGAGAAACAGGCCAGGACGCAGTTTAGTTGATGAGGCTTTCTCTCAATTGCGTTTTTTTGGTGAAGCGTTTTTTGGGTGAGCTAATGAAACTAGTGCATCGTGCCAGCTCAATTTTTGGGTAGTGGACGAGGCGACGAGTCCCGAGGTATAGGTGACCGAAGGATTCGTAGCCTCATCCACTACAAACAAACCCTAAATCCAAGATGTAACGCTACACTACCTCAATCAGCGAATCCTAGTGAGCCGTCGGCGCTAGCCTCGGGTCTGCGATTCCCAATGGTTTATTTTGCTGGTTGTTCAGGCCCGAGGCTAGCGCCTACGGCTCACAACGAATGTATTATGAGATAGGCTCTTGGATAGGAAAATCGTTTTACTGTGAGGTCGTCGAGATGTTGTTCACCGACGAGCATAGGCGGGGCGCGTTGCGGCCACTTTTCAGGATCATGTCTTAAACCACTTTCAAATATGTCATCAGGCGTCGGAATGCGACCAAGTGTGATCGAAGCGCGAGAACGCTGGCGGTTGGAGCGCGTTGGCATTCGCGAGATGCATGACGAAGGCGGTTTGGGCGTTGACGTTTGCCACACAATGTCGGACTTGTTGGATTCCGTTTTGATTCGGATCTACGAGCTGGCATTGGCAGAAATTTCGCCCGGTTTGGAGTCTCGAATTTCGCTGGTGCTGCTCGGTGGCTGCGGACGTCGAGACGTCGCGCCTTATTCGGACGTCGATTTAATGCTGCTCTATCAGGGCAGTTTGACGGACGATGTGGTTGAGTTCTCTCGACGAATTTCTCAAGACATTACCGACTCTGGATTGCAGCTTGGTTACAGTCTGCGGACGCCCCGGGATGCCTGCAGTATGTCTCTGAAGGACGCCTATATTTTTTCGTCGTTGACGGAAGCGCGTTTGTTGGCTGGTAGTGAAGAGTTGTTTCAATATTTCCAGGGTCGATATCGGCGGATCACCAATCGCAAGACATCGAGCATCATCAAGGCGATCATTGCGGCGCGAGAGCAAGAGCGAGTTGAGTTTGGCGAAACGGTTTATTTGCTGAGGCCAAACGTGAAAAAGTCGCGGGGCGGACTGCGCGATATTCACTTGATTCGTTGGTTGGGATTTGTTCAATATGGCGAAACCGACATTGACCTCCTGTTGGAAAAAGGAGCTTTGTCGACGGCGGACTCAACTCAGCTAAAAGATTCATCTGAGTTTCTGCTGCGTGTTCGAAATGAAATGCACTTCTATGCCGATCGAGCCAATGACGGGTTGGGTCGCAACGAGCAAGTCCGTCTGGCTGAGCGATTTGGGTTTGCCGGCGACGATGCGCTGTTGTCAGTTGAAGAGTTCATGCGTCAGTATTTTCGCTACACGAGCCGAATCCACTACATCTGTGAGCATTTCGTTTCCAAGAGTTTAAGCCGTAAAAAGGCGGTGACGGTTGCGGCTTTCGAGCCGTTGGTGTCGCGCCAGATCGACGCACATTTTCGGATGGGCCCAACGCACATTGGCGTAATCAAATCGGCTTTGGATTCGGTGAAAAATGACCTTGAACAAGTGCTTCGTTTGATGCAGCTTGCGTGTTTGCATGACAAACAGATTGAGCATGAGACTTGGATTACGATTCGCCATGAGATGCTTAAGAATCCAGACATCAAGTTCACTCGCGAGAGCGCACGACGCTTTATGGCGCTGCTGTCAAACACGCATGGGTTGGCGGCGTTGGTGAGGCGGCTGCATGAGATGAAGGTTTTGCGAAAAATCATTCCAGGATTTGAGCACGCGCGTGGCTTGTTGCAGTTCAACGAGTATCACAAATACACCGTCGACGAACACTCGATGAAGGCGCTTGAACATTTGACTTCGTTTGAAGACGACAACACGGTCGTTGGGACAACGTACAAAAAAGTTCGCGACAAGAACGTCTTGCACCTTGCAATGTTGCTTCACGATTTAGGCAAAGGATTTCCGGAGGATCACAGCGAAGTCGGACGTCGGATCGCGGCCGAGACGGGCGAGCGTTTTGACTTGCCCGAAGAGGAAACGGAAACAATCAAATTCCTTGTTCACAATCATTTGGTCATGTCGCATCTCGCGTTTCATCGAGACATCAATGATCAAACGATGGTGGCCGAATTCGCGTCTAATGTTGGGTCGGTTCAGTTATTATCGATGTTGTTTGTGCTGACTTGTGCTGACATCAGTGCCGTCGGTCCGGGAGTTTTGAATCCTTGGAAATTGGAGTTGCTGACTGAGCTGTTTTTGCACGCCAAAAAATTGTTGACCGGCGATTCCGATGGCGTTGTAAATCGTCACTACGAACGCATTTATGAGATGGTGGGTTTATATAGTGACGACGAAGATGAGCAACGATGGTTAAGAGAAAAAGCAAAATCACTTCCAAATAACTACTGCGCGATTCACGAACCGGAAATGATCGCGGGGCAATTACTGAAACTGAAAAAGATTGGGACGCAGGAAGCGTTTTGTCAGGTCAATTCGATCCGTGATACTTGTCTGTTCGAGGTCTGCATTGGAAAAATTTCAAGCAAGCGGACGGGGATCGTCCATAAGATCACCGGGATGCTTAGCAGTCTCGGGCTGCAGATCCGGTCGTTCGACATCAAGCCCTTGGATGATTCGCTGATGTGGTATTGGATTCAGTTTGAGGACACGGAATTCTCGGAGCCTCCTCAGTCGCGGTTGGATGAGATTCAAAAACGGGCTTTGGATTTGGTGTTGGACCTGGATGACAATCCGCCGAGGTTCAAAAGCGTTTGGAAGAAGGAAGACAGCGTTGCTTTGAAGTTGTCACGGCCAGAGATTCGCGTCAAAATTGACAACGAAACCGTGAACTCGGCCACAATCATTGATGTATTTGCCTACGACAAGACGGGATTGTTGTATAAACTCGCAAAGAAGATCCATCGCCTTGGTTTAGACGTTACGTACGCTCGCGTTTCGACTTATGCTCATCAAGTGATCGGCGTGTTCTATGTGACGGATGAGCAAGGCAACAAGATTCGAAATCGGAACCAGATTCAGATTATTAAGAAGGAAATTTTTCGCGCAACCAAGGGTTTTTTGGAGTCAGCGGAACCGCCGCCTGCGTAGAAATGTTGTGATCCGATAAGCGTCCTTAATTACAAACCTTTTTAATTCCAAACCTCTTTAATTCCAAACCCTAATTCGAAATCCTCAATTCGAATCCCTTTAACATCAGGAAGTCTCCTCGCCAATTGTGAATGAGCCATTGAAGTCGACTGAAGAAAAACTCACCACCAACGCTTGGTTGGCGCGCGGCTGCGCTTGGTTGTTGGTCGCGATTTTGGTTTCATCATTCATCGGTTGCACTCAAGAATCTGCAAAGTGGGATTTCGCGCGAGCCATGAATCTGGCCGATGAAGGCAAGCTAGTCGAAGCCATTGCGTTGATGGAGAAAGCACTTGAGCAGTCGCCTGATGATTGCGCGATTAAGCTTAGCCTTGCCAGTCTGTTGGCTGAGAATGGGCAGGGTGAACTTGGGATCGGGCATTGTGACGAATGTTTAGAATCGAAACCCAATCATGAAAAGGCTCGACAAGTTCGCTCGGCGTGTCTTCAGTATCTTGGTCGATTCGATGATTCATTGGCAGAATACAAAGAGTGTCTTTCGGGGACAGTGTCTCGATCGCCCATTCAACAAAACAACTTGGCTTATTTCCGCGCTTTGGCAAATAAGGAACTCGACAAAGCGGCTCGCGATATCGAATTGGCTATCAGTTCAATCGAAAGCGAGTCATGGGGCTGTCGTTATTTGGTACCACTCCAAGTCCGCACCGCCGTTGCCGCGGGTTTGATTTCGCGGCACATTGGAACGCAAGAGGAAGTGCTTTGTCCTCTCGGTTCGAAAATTGACCAGTTTCAAGAGCGATTGAATAAGCAGGCAATGCTGATTCGAAATCGAGTTGCACTCGAGATGCAAATTAAGTTTCCATTTGATGAGCGAACGGAAAAAGAGCTTCTCTTCGCGCGAGGGAATCAGGAAGTTCAAAAGAATTGTCTTGGATTGTTATACGCCACTCGCGCATTGGTTTTCGAAGACTTAGGGCGGCAAAGCGACGCTGACAAAGATCGCAAATCGGTCGAGGAACTTGGGTTCGACTTTGATGCTCTTGCCTTGGAGTTGCCGAGCGACGATAGTTGCCTTCAAGAGTTGAGATACTCGTTTTTCCTCGATACGCGCGGATTCGTCGCGGGCTTGCGCGAATGGAAGGGTGATACGCCAGAGGTGGAATTGTTTGTAAGTTCGAATAATGTGCCTGTTGGAGGCCCGGTCCCTGAAGCTGCGTTGAGTTCTAGCTCATCCAGTTCCAACGCATCCAAATCAAGAGAGCTCAACATCCCAATCAGCAGCTATGAGGAAGCTTTGGAGGATCTGGACTATGCCGTGTTGGCGGCGAGGTATAGCGAACTCGCGCTCGACAGTCCGCTTTACAATCGTCCTGATATTTCTGCGCGACAGATTGCGATCGGAAAACGGACCGCCAAAAGAATGACGGCGGTTTT
Organism: uncultured Pirellulaceae bacterium; assembly: GCA_964389585.1. Lineage (GTDB taxonomy): Bacteria > Planctomycetota > Planctomycetia > Pirellulales > Pirellulaceae > Mariniblastus. Next base: position 5,167 of record CAYMFZ010000353.1, read on the forward strand.
GCTTTATCATCGCATGAATATTCATCTGCGTGGCGGCAATCAACAGGCGGCGGCGGAGGATCAAAGCCGAATTGAAGAGCTCGGTTTTCCGCCTGACTCTAGCCTGTTTTAGGCTTCTTCGAATCGGTGCCGCTCGCTGTTTGGGGAGCGTCAATCAGTCGATGCATCCGATCTCTGAAAGCGCACAAAGATATCGGCGTCATGCGAATGCTATGACTTTGGTTGCGCAAATCGTTTGTAGTCGAAACGATCTAGTGAATTGGAAACAAGTCAGTTTCGACTAGTAGTTCGTCAGAACTGAAGTGCATAGTTGTGAGCCGCGACGCGTAAGCCGGGTGCGTAACCCCAGGGAATAACGTTCCATCGGCTCACAGTGCGAGCTGATCAAGTCAGCTTTGACAGACCACTAGGTCGATCGGATCTTGTTTCCTTTGAGGAAAAACCATCCGCAAATCAGTAGAAGTGCTGAGATGGTGGCCCAGCCTGTGCCGTCAAGTCGTTGGGCGATCTGGCCCAATTCGTTTGAAAGTCGGGTCATGTAGCTTGAAATTGTGCTCATAGCAGAATCCATGTCTTAGCTCCAACTGAGAACGCAATTGAAACTGGTAAACGGGAAATGAAAATTCACTAGCCTGACTTTCGGCTGGTGACCACCTTCTGAATCGCAACACACGGGGCGAAGCTTAAACAGAAGCTAGGTATCGAAGCGTAGGTCTTGGCTTGAGGAAAGCCGATTTACAGCATGTTGGATGAAGAGACTAAAAAGCGAATCTGTTCGGTTTCTGCGGGTTGTGCTGCCGAAGTAGGGCTGAGTTGCGACGGTTACATGTTCGACAGAGGTATCGAGAGTATTGGAAGATTCGGGAGTCTAACGCCAAGTGCCTTTCTGAGATAAAAATCCACTGAGATAAAGTTCCGTCCATGTTGCTTGCGGGCTGTGTCAAGGCTATGAGAACGGAGGTCGGACATCAGTGGTCGGAAGCGCTTACTTGTCTAAGCCGCCTGTCACCGGTGCAATGAGAAAACTAAGCTCAGCAAGCGGGAAAGATCGCAGTAATTTGACCATTTTGTAGAGTTCAAATCAGATTTCACCGAAAATTACATTACGACTTGCAAACGAATTGATTTCAGGATAATTTTCTACTTCTGATTTTGGTTCGCCAAGTCAGATTTTGATTTGGCTCGAGTAAGGAT
>CAYMFZ010000354.1:0-6348 GCA_964389585.1 uncultured Pirellulaceae bacterium
ATACATCTTGGTCGCCATCGTTGTCGAAATCAGCGAACAATGCACAGTTCGCGTGCTCGCCAACATCAAGGCCGGACTGCTCTGTGATATCCGAGAAAGATTGATCACCATTGTTTCTCAGTAAGATTGATTTGCCTCGGCGATCCATAACAAATAAATCGTCCCATTGGTCGCCATCAACGTCGACAACGCTGGCGGCCGGATACTGAAACGAGGATTCCCAATCGCTAAAGAAGGGATGGTCCGGATCGGCGACTGGTGTCTTGCTGGCGTCCTCAAAACGATTGGCGATGATTTCGTCGTGACTCGCTTTCGTAACAGATTCAAAAGTTGCTTCCAACGGAATTGCTGCGCGAGTGACGTTTTCGAAAAGAGCCGTTGGAGCGTAAGTGATCTTGAAATCATCTTGTCGCCAATCACTTATTTTCCAAACTCCATCAGCGATAGGTTTCCATTCAAGCGTCTGGTGGGCTTTCACACCTAGATGTCGTCCAGCGTCGTCTTTGAAGCGAGATTCAAAGATGGTTTTCATGACAAAGACGTTGGCGTCGTAGTCGGGTGTGCCAGAGAGAACGCCGAATTGAGGTTCTTCGAACTTGGCAGATTTAAGCACGTTCGCCCAAATCCCGTCGGGTGAAACTTTTTCGGAATGAGGCTCGACCGGCCATTCAATTTTGGAAATGTGACCTGACTTAGGCGTGTTTTCTTCAAGCTTTTTCGCTAGTGCTTCAAAACTTTTTGGCCCCGAATACTGAATTGTTTCGGTGAACAATGAACTCAGATCTGCCGAGGCGCCATTGAGTTTCGCCAACATGATCTTCAGTGTAGGCGAGAGCTGGAGGATCATGTCTTCTGAAAAATTGGTCTGGAAGATCAATTCTTCAACCGGGTTGCCTTCGTGCGGCGAAACGGGCCAGGCAAATTCGCCAGTCGCCGTTTCTGTGGTTGAAGCTTCATTCGGATTCTTGGAAGTCTTATTGAAGCATCCGCCGAAACTGACGAGAGCGAAGATTAGAAATGTGGCAACGGACAGCCGCATGAATTTCACTTTGATCGCAAGGCGGGGGAAGTTGACTCAGAGGTTCGTCAATTTTTAAGTTCTGGACTGCCGAAGTGGACGAGGCTACTAGTCCAAGTATCTAATGAAACTTCAGGACTCGGGGCCTTGGCCACAAACCCAACTCTTGAATTTGACTCACCAATAGTTGCAACAATGATTGATTGTCTGCAACTTATTTATACCAGTTTAATCTTGATTCAAAAACGTTGCCCGGATCGTTTGCCAATGAAACCTGCAATACCAGGCTTTTGCGTTTAGAGCTTATCCAGAACTTGTGAGCCGTAGGCGCTAGCCCAATGGCACTTACTTTACCGCTTCTATAACACTTTTTAGTCTTGAGCTATCACCAAAGACGCGCTCTCGATTTGGAAAATCGAGCGACAATGTCGCCCAGCTCTCCGAGCTGGTAGCGAGCCTTCCTGAAAAATGTAATAAATGCCCTGCAGGCTCAGCCCACAAATTTAAAGTGAGTGCCATTGGGCGCTAGCCTCGGGCCAGCGAATCTCAAGGGCATATTCTGCTGGGTGTTCAAGCCCGAGGCTAGCGCCTACGGCTCACTAAAAAGAAGGTATAGTTATGGATGGGATCTTGGTGTTGAAGACAGGCCAAAGAAATCAGGAGTGACTTGAGTCACCAGTTCCAATGTCACTACGATTGATTCCTGAATTTCATTCTTCATTTTTGCCAGCCAGTCTTTGTTCAATCAAGACCTTAGTTGGCTGCCCATCAACAATTTTAAGCTCCCTCGTTTCACTCCAATTGTCGCCTGCCGCCCGGATCCTAACATTGCCGGGTAGTGTTCTAAAAACTGCAACTCCGTTTGGGTCGGTCCGAGTCCAGTGGCGGATTGGGGCAAAGCCTTTTTGTTTTAAGCCAAAATTCACCCAAATCGCTGCCATTGGCTTGCTGGCCCGGTCTACAACTTTGACCTCAATTCGCGTGGCAGGGACAGCGTCAAGAATTGTTCCTCTTTTTGAATACTCGATCGAATCACCCTCGGTTCGCAAAAATTTTCCAGCACGAGTTTCGCTTGCCCATTCCAAATCGCGGACGCCCATTAGGTAAGTGTGATCTGGGGCTAAGTAGAATCGAAACTTTCCTTTTTCATCCGTTCGAGTTTGATTATGATCGCCAGTAGACTCGGGACCGAATGAAGTCGCGACCAACAAGACGCCTTCACGCGGCTTGCCATCGGGGAAACGGACTTGCCCCATGAATAGCTTTTTTTCTCGCACCCGAGCCTCCGTCGTATCCCCCAATGTTTCACGTCCGTCAACTTGCCAACGCGTCGAACCGGTAGTCGGATCCATTGCCCCAAATTCACCTGGCATCCAAGGCACAATGACGGTTCCATCGATTCCAGTTTTTAGGTTGGCGACTGCAACTGGCGTTGGGCTGATCCATTGATCACCATTCACACGAACAAACGGTTTCAATAAGAATCCTGAAACAGGATCGCCTCGTTGATCGACAACACGAAACTTATGCTCTTTCGGTTCAAGTAGCGTGATACTAACTTTCGGCGGATACTCTCCGGGCTTCTTTCGAACCCAAACACCCACGCCGAGTTTTGGATGAAACGCTATGATTTTTTCAGCTTCACAGTTTTTTGGAAAGCGAACGTTTGTGATGCCCTGTGCATTTGTTGTTGTCGGCGAACCTGGCAGTCGAGATACGAACACTTGGCAATTGGGAACAGGTCGGTTGTTAGCGGCAATCGCGACCTCAACTTTGTCAGTCGGCTTGAGTTCAATTTGGATTGGGGAGCCGGTCGTCGTCCGAGCAAGGAAATCTGGCACGATCAATTCTGCTTGGTGTAATCCGTCCTTGCTTGTCGCATGAATTATCGTCGAGAATCCAAACTGTGATGAGAGTTTGAATTCTCCTTGATTGTTACAAGTCGCAACGACGGGCGGACCGTTTGGGGAGTTCGGCAGGTTCGCCGAAACAGCGACGCTCGCTCCCGACGCAGGAGTTCCATCAGGCTTCAGCACGACACCTTGAAGTAACAATTGAGACGCATCTTCAAGTTGGACCTGAACGGCGATAGCCTGATGCGGCGCCAACCAACCCGCCAAGCTCGAAAGGATAAAACCTAGCGCTATCCAATGCGACCAGTCGATCTTGAATCCGAGTCTCATTCTATCGCCCGGTGAGAAGAGAAGTGTTTTTGTGAACGGCAGATTGCCATTCTCAAAATATACACTAGATACTTCTCAAGTTTCTGCCGCTCGACACAAGGAAAATTGCAAGACTCGAAATTCAATTCGACTTTCGTTAATTGTTGCGCAAACAGTTGGCGTTGATTACCAAGATCCTGGCGACTCTCATTCGTCGTGGTCGCAGGCCTAAAGCCAGTTGACTTCGCCACTTCGCAAACCATAAGTCGCGGCTACGACTTTAGCGTGCTTTAGGGCTGAACCCTTCAGCGCTTTGCGAAGCTGCGACGCTTGAGCCTTGGCATTTTTTTCAATCGCTTTTTGAAGCTTCTTTTCTTTGCCGATGGCCTCCTGAATCTGGCCAACAAGATTGCCAAGTTCTTCCGGCGCATCGTCTGGCGGACTGATAGCCGCACCTACTGCACCACAGCTTTCGTGACCGAGAACAACAACCAATTCAGTGTTGATGAATTGAACTGCATATTGAATGCTGCCAATGACTTCGCTGGTTGCCACGTTGCCTGCAACTCTTGCGACGAAGATATCACCGATTCCCTGATCAAAGATCATTTCTGGCGTGACCCGCGAATCGGCACAAGTGACGACGATAGCGAATGGCCATTGGCCGCCTCCCGTTTCCAAGCGTCTTCTTCGAGTGGCATTAGGACGACTGGCCAAGTCCGCAACGTATCTGGCGTTTCCCTCTTCCAAGAGTTCAAGGGCAGTTGTGTGAGAGATTTCGTTTTGCTTTCCAGCCATTTTGATTCCTTGTTTTATGAGAATTGAATTCGGGAAAAATGAACTTCAAAGATAGACGATCTGATTTGGTTTGGGTGGCAACAGTTGAGGAAACCGGGCCTACATTAATTAGCTTGCTCAGGAACAGTTGAGGACAACGGTTCTACACTCAACAACCGGCATCGTTGCAGCTACACAGGATTGGTTTTCTTTTTCGGTTTGTAAACTTCGGTCGCCGTGCCGTAGAAGACTTCGGCGGCGTTCATCATGGTTTCACTGAGCGTTGGATGGGCGTGAATAGTTTCCGCGATGTCGCGCACAACGCAGCCCATTTCGATTGCGAGGGCGGCTTCGGCGACCAACTCCCCGGCTCCGGGGCCGACGATTCCGCAACCGAGAATTCGTTCAGATTCAGGATCGACAATCCACTTGGTCATTCCTTCGGTTCGGCCAAGTGCCTGGGCGCGTCCGCTGGCGGCCCAAGGGTAGACGCAGACTTGGTGTGGAATGTTCTGCTCTTTGGCTTCATCAACCGTCAGGCCAGCCCAAGCGATTTCGGGATCGGTGAATACAACGGCGGGAATGGCTCGTTTATCGAAAGTTGTCGCATGTCCAAGAATGACTTCAACGGCATGTCGACCTTCGTGGTTGGCTTTGTGAGCCAGCATTGGTTCGCCTGCTGCGTCACCGATTACAAAAATGTTCTCGGCACCTGTGCGTAGGCTTTCGTCGTGAGCGATGAAGCCACGTTGATCCGTTTCTACGCCGGGCAAGTTTTCCAAGCCGATGTTCTTTGTGTTGGGCCAGCGTCCAACCGAGATCAAGACGCGATCGTACTTTTCTGTTCCAAATTTGGCAGGGCCCTCGAAGGTGACTTCGATTTTGTCTTCGCCAGATTTTGAAACGCTGCCGACTTTTGTGTTGAGAAAGATGCGGTCTTCGAAAAGTGTCTTTAGCTTCTTCGCGAGCGGACGAACGAGATCGCGATCGGCTCCCATTAGCAAACCGTCTTGAAGCTCCACCACGCTGACCTTGGTTCCAAGGTTGGCGTACACAGTACCCATTTCGAGTCCAATGTATCCTCCACCGATGACGAGCATCGATTCTGGAATGTCGGCCAAGTTCAACGCACCAGTTGAATCCATGACGCGATCGGAGCCGATGTTGAACACGCCCGGAAATGCAGGGACGCTGCCGGTGGCGATGATTGCGTTTTCGAATGTAATCTTCTTGCCCTCGGGAATCGAGGGATCGTCGCCTTCGAGGACAATCGTGTTCGCGTTTTCGAATTTAGCAAACGCTTTGACGACCGTGACCTTTCGCTTTTTCGCAAGTCCACCGAGACCGCCTGACAACGTGTCGATAACTTTGTTTTTGCGAGCACGGAGTTTGTCGACTTCAATTTTCGGCGTGCCAAATGAGACGCCCCAGTCGTGCTGCATCTCTTCAGTTTCTGAAACGACTCGGGCGACGTGCAATAGTGCTTTTGAAGGAATGCATCCACGAAGCAAACAAGATCCGCCCAAACGCCCTTCGGCTTCGACCAAGACGACTTCCATCCCTTCGTCGGCAGCCAAAAACGCGGCTGCGTAACCACCAGGACCACCACCAATGACGACAAGCTGAGTCTGCATAACTTTTCCTCAATCCGAATGATTCAAACCGAAAGACTAAAAAGCGTGTTCGATCCGTCGAACCGATTTCGATAAACCGCCAATGCACTCATTCCGCGCAGAAACGGGCCATCGCAACAACAAAAAAATATCGAGCGCGAAGAATCGCGCCCGATTGATTGTTCGGCTCGCTGTTTAACGAGACAAGAATTCGACCACGGTGTTCGCGTCCACTGGCAAGCTAATATCGCTGCCCGCTGGCATGCCTTGAACGTTTGCAGTCAAAGTTTCTGAGTCAAAGCTAACCCATTCGCAGCCTTCGCCTTCAACGCCTTGATCGCGGATGTCTTTGTACATCTTGAGCAAGTTCGTTCGTGGGCGAACCGTGATCACATCACCTGGGCGAAGCAAGTAAGACGGCTTGTCGACCTTGCCGCCGTTCACTCGAAAGTGCCCGTGCGCGACGCCTTGACGAGCTTGCGAACGCGTCTTGGCCAAACCGACGCGCCGGATGACATTGTCTAGTCGCTGCTCGCAAATCAACAACAGGTTTTCACCAGTGTTGCCTTTTTGCCGAGTCGCTTTGCCGAAGTAACGACGAAGCTGTCGCTCGCCAAGACCGTAATAGTGCTTGATCTTCTGCTTTTCCATCAACGCCATACCGTAGTTGGATGGGCGGCGGAATCGTGTGTGCATACCCGGTGGCTGATTGCCACGCTTGTCGAGTGCTTTGATCGCACCAGATGTTTCGTAGATTTGCGTTTGCAAACGTCGGTTA
>CAYMFZ010000355.1:0-4565 GCA_964389585.1 uncultured Pirellulaceae bacterium
CTCCGTGAACGTGCGCCGTCTTTATTCCTTAGGAGGATCGGCCTGGCGAATCACGGCACCGGCAGCTTCACTTAAGATCAGAATCGAGAACTTTTTGATTCCATCAATCGACTTGTTGCTTTGCGAAACAAAATCAAAGCGACCTCTCAAATCGGTGTAACCATCCTTGTGAAACCGAACCGAACCGTTTTGCATTCTCGAATAGACTTTGACGTAGGTCTTGGGGATGGCCTTGCCTGAAGCTTCCGAAGTCACGTGGACCTGGCCAAACTTCTCCAACACTTGAACATCTAGCGAATGAGCAAAATACGGTTGCGATTTGGTTTGATCGCCGGCCACCACTTCAACAAGAACGTTCTTGTTTTGCATTGCTTCAGGCAGCGTATACTCGTGCGAACCCTTCCCGTTGTCGTTTGCCTTGAGTTTTAAGGACTTCGTAAAGTTTGGTCGAATCATTGAGAAACCGTCCAACTCATCTTGAGTGAACGGACTACGGCTGAACAACAATTCGACATCCATTTCATAGATGTTGACCATCACCTCATCAACATTTTGATATTTGATTTTGGCGATTCCTGATTCGACTTCAAAGTCAAAACTTTCGGATTTCGCAGACGCCTCTGTTTGCTGCTGAGAGTTGTTCTTCTCGTCAACGGTGGTCGTGTCACCACCTTTGATTTCGTCGACCTGTGCCAGAATGTGCTGGAAACGATTTCGCCAAAGATCAACTGGGTAGTCGGCCCACTTGGCAGCTTTCGTCGCGGCATCATCTGGATTTTCGCGGTACATGTCGAGATAGGCATCGCAGTAGTCGTACTGAATCTCGTTCGATAGACCATCTCGTGAAACTTCATCAAAATGGCTGAGCGCCGTCTCGATTCGATCTTGAAGCAACATGTAATAAGCAACCACCAAATGATCATCACTCGTCAGTTCCCTGCGATTGGAAAGCACACTCAACAACTGTTGATACTGGGCAAAGAAATTTGGGTTGAGAATTTTTCGATTTGGCCCAAGCTGATGCGCGCGATCGTTTACTAACGGCCAATACTCTTTGTGGGCGTACCAGTTTCTTTCAACCGGATTGATCGAAACCAACTCCGAGTCAAATGCCAAACCGCAGTTCGCGACGAAGTTCTGCGATTGCGTCAAATACTCTTTCAACGCCGGCAGATTATTGTGCTTCACCGCGTAAGACCAAAGCGTATGCTCGTAAACGTATCGGTTGCGAAGCGTCTCAATGGCACGCTCAAAGAACGGCTTGTCTTTCATGCGAAAAGCAATTTTGCCCAACTCAAGCCGCAGAATATTCTTCTGATTAAGAAACTCAATCACCTGATCTTCGGTTCCGTTTTGCGAAACGAACGCCCAAGATGTTTCGTCAACTTCCGCGGGACGGTCAATCACTTTGAAAGTTACATCATCAGCGACGGCAAGAACTTTCTCTTCTGAAGAAACGTGAGCAGGATAGTGCTCAAAGTCACCAGCCGTCGGGAAATAGAATGCGTACTCAAATGTTTTCGTACTGAACGCCGCCAAATCCATCTGGATCGTCCGCGTTTCCTGGGATCCACTACACGAGACTGAGCCAAGTGGAATTTGGATCAGCAAATCAACCGCGCGAGGCGTCGAAGTCGGATTCGTGATCACAACTTGCGAACCGTAAAGCGTGTGAGCGAGGAAGTCACCGGAAATGAACTTGTCAAATTGAACTCCGTCTTCGTGACGGTAACGATCGTTCTTTTGAAAGAAGTTTTCACTGACCAAGATCGTTGTGTTACCCCGCTCAAAAATCGCATCTCGCACTTGTTGATGAAGCGCGATCGTTGGCCCGCCTGCAGTGAAGGTCATCGAATTGTCAGCGTATTCGAAATTCTGCTTCGGTTCTTCAAGAGGCAGATCAAGAACCGACAAAGCGAACATCATTTCTGTGAACGTTCGATTGGCTTCTGAGAAATGCGGCGACAAGAAAGTTCCACCTTCGTGATTGGCGTAGTCGCGCCAGAATCTGTTTGTCTGCACCAAACCTGTCGACTGCTGCTCAGGAAGAAGCTGGTAGTAGTTGTTTTCCATCCACTCCTTTGTTGGGCCGAGACGCTGGTAAAGCTTTTGATAATTTTCATCTCGATTTTCTACGATCAGGCTGAGATTGGGGACAAAGGCCCTGATTTTGCCGCGTCCTGATTCGTTCTGTACTCGATATTCGATCGTACGATCATCAAGCTTTTTCATCTCGTCCATTATTCTGACTTCAGCGTACTTCTTGCGATCCATTTTCTTTCCGTTAATTGACTCGGACTCGAACATGAATGCATCAGAAGCGTCAATGTCGGCCTCAAACATGACTTGCGGCTCCGCGCCGAGTTCTTCAGTGGAGTCATCAGCAAACGATCTCCCGCCACCAAACCCACCGCCGGCCTGGGCTTGTCCTTTTGCTATTTCTTTTTTCGGGTTGCCGCGAGGCATCGCGGTTGTAGCAGCCATTTGCGGGAGCTTCGACTTGTCCTTGCGCCCACGAGATTCGCGCCCTAAAGTTGTACCCATCAGTCCAAGACCGCGGATTGTCGTGTCGTACAACCCATCAAGCTGAGCGCGTGATGTTGGCGTAAGACGGTATTGTTCGCCAATATTTCGAACAATGTCGGACGATTGCGTCTCCAATCGTTGTGCCAACAGAATTTTCTCGACCGTATTCAATCGAGGATAATTCCACGGACTTACGAATGCGTCGAGATTCTCTTTCAAGAGCCATTTGTCCATGAATGTCTTATCGCGTTTGTTCTTGAGATGAGGAACAATGACTTGAGCAAAAAACTCAGGATCTTTCTTCATCAAGAAAAAGTTCAACTCATGGCAAGCGAACTTGGAATAGAGTTCGTTCTTTTCTTTCTTTGGTTTATCATCCCAAGTCAAAACGAATTCGAATTTCGACAAGTTCGTGTTCGAGTTCAGCGTCAACATCAACTGATATACATCGCCGAGATCATCGTACTGCTGAAACTTTGCAGAGATAATGTCTTCAATCAAAAGCGAATCACCCGTTTTCAAAACTTGGGTTTGTTTCGACTGGGAAAAATGCTTATCCGGATCCAATGCGTGCGCCAGACGCGCGTCTTCAGGAACGAGCTTCATCAGCGGTAGATCAATGTTTCGTTGAATTGTGTTAAATGCGTTGAGAACAACGATGCGGACATGCTGGTTTGGGCCCAGCAATTTGCGATCAATCGAAACGATACCGTTTTTCTGAGGTTTCAAGTTCGCCAACAAGACCGCGCTCTCACCGAGGTAGTCGAGATTGGCAAAATCGGTATTGCCGGCTTTACGGCTGAGCTGATTAACACCTCGTCCTGCTCCGCCATCTGCGGCATTGCCAGTTCGACCGAAATCATCGCCAGTCGCCGCGACTTGCGAACTGTTGTTCGTCTCTCGAACTTCCCAAGGATTGAGCAACAACGAAGGACGTTCGAGCATGTTGCCCGGAAACTTCTTTGCGTATTTGCGACGCAGAATGTACTCATACTCGTCACCTATCTTGCGGCCTTCCATGTAAACCGAACGACGAATTGAAGGTGATCGTTGCCATGGCTCAAGGTCAGAAATCTGGGAAAACTGATTGAATGCATTGAACGCGGGTTGGTAGCGATTGGCGACGACATGAACCCGCGTGAAGTCATCGGCATTGTCCAGTTGAACGCGAATTTTGTCGTTGTTGGTTGTCACTTTTGCAACGTGGAGGGACTTGGTTCCTCTCGACTCAAGGTGACGATGCTTGCCGACCAACACGTTATCAGCCTGCTTACCATCGGTCACTCGCAGGACAATATTTCGATAGTGCGAGCCTCCTCGTTGAGTCGGATACGTCAAACGGAGCTGATAATCACCCACGGCAAGTCCTGCGATTTTGACCAAACCATCTTTGACGCGAACCGAGTCGAACAAATCCGCGACAAAGTTTCCACGTCGAGTCTCCATAAGCGAAATGTGTTCGCGTGTTGCATCAATGACGTTCGCAGGAGCTGGAAACTCGATTACGTTGCCAGATTCGGCGTGAACTGTTTGATAGTAGGTTTGATCCTGAGTCGCGAGTTGCCATTCCTTCTTCTTTCCACCCGCAGGTGTCGCCGTGACCGAACTGACATTTGTCAGTGGGCCAAGCTCGATCAGCCCCTTCTCATCGCTTTGCAAATCCATCGACGTTTTCGTCGTGAAGTCGTAAAAACTGACTTGCACGCGAACAGCTTGCTTGCGACGAATCTCTCCACTCTTGCCAAGCATTTCAAGGAAGTAGCCGCGGCTGGTTGGGAGTAAGTGAATGTCTTGAATGACATCCGATTGGTCGATGGCGTTGATGGAAAAGACTTGGCTCGCTCCGACATTTTTAATTTGATTTTTACTGACGACTTTAATCTCAGCAGTCAACGACAAAGTAATTGTCTTGAGTCGCGGCGGCACCACAAACTCGCAAATGGTCTCTTCTTTTTCTGTAAACTCAAGATTGTCGATGACCTTGGTGCTGGAAATCCCATCGAGATTTTGCGACGTTACGACGAGCTTTGGATTCTTCA
>CAYMFZ010000355.1:4575-6346 GCA_964389585.1 uncultured Pirellulaceae bacterium
CTTCAGCAGCGAAACGGGAACGGGATTGCCACCAACGATTTGAAGCGACGGGCGAATCAAGACTCGGGCTTTATTGCTCCGCGTTAGGTTTTCACGATCAACAACCATGGCAGCCTTGAACTGATACTTCTCAGGCATGTGCTTGAAGGTTTGGAGGCAACTGAAGCCACCTTGAGTAATGATCGCGTTGACTTGACCAGGCGTGGTAGAAAAAGGAACTTGAATCTTGCCTTTGTCGGCGTTGTATCTCGCGCCCGCAATCCAAAGATTTGCATCCTTTACGACCTCACCAGATTGATTAAAAACCGTGAACTCTTGCCCCATTGGAGTTACACGATCGGAGACCTGAAGCCGTCCTTTGCGAATCAACGCCCGACTGCTTTTTCCACCTGCAATAAAGTCAATAACGTAAACGCCGCGATCGTTTAGTTGTGGGAATTTGAACTGGTGTTTTTTGCGAAGGGCAGGGGGGACATCGTACTCATACGTCTCTTCAAAATTGGGAACGAGACCGTCCAAGTTGATGTCCGTGTCGATTTCAGACTTGTGTTTTCGATAGTAATTTTGCGTGTTAATTTCAAAGACTTTGACAATCAAGTTATCAACGTTTTTGAGAAAGAGTTCCAATTCAACCGCATCGTCTGCCTTGAAGAACTCAGGGTTGGTTGAAAGAAACTCAACGTCAATGCGATCGAGGACTTGCTTGTACTCTTCAGGCGAAAGCATCGAAGCCCATTTCTCGGTGTCGCCGATTCCATTGACAATTTTGACGATGGCGAATTCACGATTGAGGTATTTGTCTCGCACATACGGTTCGAATGGCTTTGTGCTTTGAGCGTTCAGCAAAAAGTGCTGAAGGTAGGCCTGGATGAGTGGCTCGTCATTTGAGACGGGCAGTAGTTGCAAGGCAGAGTAGTTCGCACCAAGGTTGGCGATGTGGCTTCGGGACTGAACGTTCTTGACGAGCAGCGGGTTGATGTAGCTGACCTGGCGTGGAAGCTTCAAGTACGTCATGAAACGTTGACGGTCGTAGACTCCGTCTTGCAAGTCTAAATCGAGGCGGCGGAATAGAATGCATGCTTTGAGCGAATTAAAGTTGGGATTCAGTGGCTGAACAAAAGCCCAAAGACGATCAAGGTAATTGCGATGCTCTTCGCGATCGGCGCGCCAGTCAATGTCTTCCGATGGCACTAGCTTCGACAGATAAGTCGTGACGTAGTTTTCTAGTGCCTTGACCTTGGGATACTGTTTTGCCAACTCATCCAATTGTTTAACCGTAAGCAAGCGATGAATTTTGATGCTTCCAAACCCACTACTGTCGCGCTCTTTAAGATCAGCGACGATCAAATCAACGAGCTGAGGAAAGTCGGGATGACTTAGTCGTTGGAGCAAGTGTCGACGCTGCGTCTTGCTCAAATTTTTCCCCGCGAGAAGTCGCAAGCCGCTATCAGTTATTCTGCGTGTGTTCTTTTGACGAAGTGCAGCTTTCAGCAGACTTTCTTGCGCCAGTAGTTTTTGATCAAACTTCGACGCGAGGTCACGTTGGGTTTGCGGGATCTCTCGCTGATGGGCAAAATAAAGATTCAACTCATCCGTCAAATAATCCAAAGTCGATTTTGGATCAGAGCTATATTTCAACAACGCTTGGCGATGCATGATTTTCTTGACGCTCTGGGTTTTTCCAAATCGTTTGACCCATGGCTTAAGAAGTTGTTCGACTTCTTCAAGATTCTGATTGTTTTGCTGGTGAAGTGCGTGAAAATAATAGTAA
>CAYMFZ010000356.1:0-6333 GCA_964389585.1 uncultured Pirellulaceae bacterium
CGGAAAGCCCTCGCCGCGAACTCGTGCTAGTTGCGAGCTCTTTAGACAAAACCGTTTAGACAAAACCGTATAGACAAAAACCCTTTAGAAAAAATCGCTTGGACAAAACATTCCGCTAAAACGAAAACGGATCGTCGCCAGCTTCTGGGTCAACGCTGTCGATGTTGCCGCTGACGAATGCTTCAGCCATCGCCTTGGGGACTTGGGATTCGGCTTCAACGACCAAAGCTCGATTGGCGACGACTTTGGCACGATTTTCTTGCTCGGTAGCAACCGCCTCGGCGCGACGTCGCTCGGCAAGCGCTTGAGCAACGCGCGTGTCAGCTTCAGCTTGATCAGCTTGAAGCCTCGCACCGATATTATCACCGATGTCGATGTCCGCGATATCAATTGAGACAATCTCGAATGCGGTATTGCTGTCGAGGGCGCGATCAAGAACGGCTTTCGAAATTCGGTCGGGTGTTTCCATAACTTCTAAATAGGTCGCCGCCGAACCGATTGATGTAATGATTCCCTCGCCGACTCGGGCGATGATCGTTTCTTCGGTGGCACCGCCAATCAACTGATCAAGATTGGTTCTAACGGTCACACGAGCTCGAACTCGCAACTCAATTCCGTCTTTTGCAATCGCACTTAGCGTTGTTTTGTCAGTAAAACTTGCGTCAGGACATTCGATTACACGCGGGTAGACACTGGTCTTTACAGCCTCAAGCACGTCTCGACCAGCCAAATCAATGGCCGCGGCGCGATCGAAATCCAGATCGATACTTGCTCGTTCAGCCGCGATGATCGCATTGGTGACTTGTTCGATATTTCCGCCAGCGAGGTAATGCGCTTCTAGGTCTACAATTTGAATCCCACTCTTACCATGAGATTGAAGACCGGCTTGGTGGGCCATAATCCTGGCTTTAACAATCCGCGCCGCGTCCACTTTTCGAAACTTCATGGCGATCAAATTCAAAAAGCTGATCGGCGCACCCGAAGTCAATGCCTGGAACCAAATCGAGAAAAATTTGAAAAACGTGCCGACGATGCCCAATAGCATCAAACCCCCAACCACGACTCCAATCCGAAGAGCCCAAGCGACAAACTCATTGTCCCAGAATCCCTCGGCAATCAAAAAGTGAGACACGATCGTTTGCGAAAATCCAAAAAGACTCGCCCCTTCGATGAAGTTAAGTTCAAGCACGAGGAGCCTTGCTGTTCAAGATATTCCGCTGGTCAATTCCGGCCGACTACCGTCTAGTCGTTGGACGAGGAAGAGCCTTTGGTTTGGCGAAAGACGTGACCACAATCACACTCTTTGCGACGCACATGTAGTTGCGTTTTGCATTGCGGACACTGCTTGTTCCAAGACTTCTGCTTGGGCTCGCCCGTTTGGCTAGCCTTGCGAGCCGCCTGAAGTTTTTCCTTGCGAGACTCATCAGCGAGCTGAACCGCACACTGAGGATGAATACCATCCTTGGAATAAGAAGACTGTCCACAGACGGGGCACGATTTTGCTTTTCGTACTGGATAATCAAATGTCCGTGGTTGGTTCGTCATCTTGCCGCCTCTAAAAGCCAAAGGATCGTTGGAACTCATGATTGCCAACGGTAACCGCAAAAAATTGTGGCGAAACGAAACGAACGATGAATCGGTTTAAATGGGCTAAACCCTGAATTCAAAATTCGTCAGTTGCACGACACGAATCGGCGATGACGAATTCACTATCCAATCTGGGAGAGAGAAAAATTCTTTGGTCAAAAGAATCAACGCCCAATCAAAAGCTTTGATAGCGAATCGTCTCGCAGATTGTACGGCATCACGGACCCAACGTCCATAATGCTGCTTGGATTTACACCAACACCGTTTTAAATTCACTCAATTGACTAAGAACGTCCAAACGTCGAGCGTTTTGCAAATTCGCAGTCGAAGCCTACTAAGATGCAGGATTCCAGCGCGGGATCGCCATTCAGCATTCGAAGCCACGACCTCGTTGGCTTACAATCAGAGTTCCAATTTGATGTTAAAACGCTGAGCTTCTTTTTGGCCTTTGAAATGCATTCGACAACGATTCAAAAACATCTCTCGATTCTTTTCCTCTTTTTAGTCGCTCTTTCGTTTGGCATCCTTGAGGCTAACGCACAAGAGGTTCGACCTGAGCTGTCGTATTCAAGCGACGTGCGCCCGATTCTTTCGAATCATTGTTTTCAATGCCATGGCCCTGATGAAGATACGAGGCAAGCCGGGTTAAGGTTAGACATTGCGGAGGGCGCTGATCTTAAAGCGATCATTCAGCGCATCAACTCCGATGATCCTGATGAAATCATGCCGCCCCCGTCAGCCAACAAAGTGCTTGATTCAAAGCAAATTGAGATACTCCAACGATGGATCGACCAAGGCGCAAACTACGAACAACACTGGTCGTTCGTCGCGCCAAAAAAAGCAACCGTTCCGACGGACCAAAGTCCAGTCGACTACTTCATTCGCAAACGACTGCAAGAAAACAAGATGGCACTTTCGGCAATCGCTGATCCGTCCACACGACTACGCCGCGTTTACTTAGACCTGATCGGAATCCCCCCAACGCTTGAACAAGCAGATGCATTTTTGGCTGATCCCTCTCAAGTCGCTTACGAAAAAGTCGTCGACGAATTACTTGCCTCCGAGCGCTATGGCGAACGCTGGGCCCGACGTTGGCTCGACCTTGCTCGATATTCAGACACGAATGGATTTGAGAAAGACAAAGACCGCAGCATTTGGCCGTATCGCGACTGGGTGATACGTGCGATCAACAAGGACATGCCGTTTGATCAATTTTCGATTGAGCAGCTCGCCGGTGACATGCTTGCCAACGCGACTGTCGACCAAAAAATTGCGACTGGGTTTCACCGCAACACAATGCTCAATGAAGAAGGTGGAATTGATCCACTGGAAGACCGTTTTCTCGCGATGGTCGACCGCGTCGCAACCACCGGCACGACTTGGCTGGGCTTAACAACCGGCTGCGCCCAGTGTCACACCCATAAATTCGATCCAATCACGCATCGCGATTACTTCGGGATGATGGCGTACCTCAACAACACAGACCAGCCGGATTTATTTCTCGTGGACGAGGCATCCGAAAAAAAACGAGCGAAGAATCTCGAACGCTCCAGAAAAATGTTGGCTGAAATAGAAAAGCACTGGCCGGCTGCGCCACCCAATCAAACTGAGGACAAAGAAGCAACGGAAACGAAAAACGAGAAATCACCCGCCCCCTATACCGGCCCAACTTTAGAAGAGGCTTTCGAAACCTGGATTTCCAAACAGCGTAAAAACGCCGCTGAATGGCAGACAATCACGCCAAGGGAAATGGAATCCGACAAACCGTATTTGACTCAAGAAGCAAACGGCGTGATCTTCGCTGCCGGCGACTCAACGAAACACGACACGTACACATTGAGATTCAATGGCTTGCCGGATCGTGTTACATCGATCCGTTTGGAAGCCTTACCAGATGAACGCCTTCCTGGATTTGGACCTGGAATGACTTACTACGAGGGACGCAAAGGAGATTTTTATCTCGCCGAATTCAAAGTCAATCTTTCAAACCAGACTAACTCGCAGGTTGAAATTACCTCAGCGTCAGAAACTTTTGCGAAAAGTGATTCTGTCTCAGCCCGCCGGGCCATCGACGACGATTTCGAAACTGGCTGGTCGATTTCTGGCCAAGAAGGATTTCGACATGTTGCGGTATTCAATCTGGCCAAACCAATCGAGTCCAACACGGAATTTACTGTCACGATGGAGTTGGGCAGGTACTTCGCAAGTTCACTTGGCAAATTCCGATTGAGCGTCGCCGATGCGAACAATCCGCTCGATGCCAGTTTGCTTATGTCTAGTGATATGAAAGCCCTTCACTCCGATGCCCCGTACGAGAACGAGGCACTTCGCGAATCATTTCTACTCCAAGCGCCGCAGTTAACAAAACAGGCCGACGAAGTTCGAAAGCTTGTCGGATCTCAACCAGCACCTATGACTTTGGTGATGGCCGAACGCCCAATCGAACATTCAAGAACAACGTTGATTCGAAACCGAGGCGAGTTTACGCAACCCAAAGATGAAGCCACGCCCCAAATCCCTGACGCGATCTGGGGCGACACCGACAGCCCTCAGCCCACCAATCGTTTGGAATTCGCGCAGTGGCTGGTTTCTCGACAAAACCCATTGACCGCGCGTGTTGTTGCCAACCGGCAGTGGGCAGCGTTCTTTGGAACCGGGATCGTTTCAACCCTTGATGACTTTGGCATGCAAGGCGAACCGCCTACTCATCCGCAGCTATTAGATTTCCTCGCAGTCGAATTAATGGATAGCGGCTGGTCGACTAAAAAGCTTCATCGTTTGATCGTAACAAGCCAAACGTATCAACAATCATCCAAAGTTGAAGAAACTGCCGACGCTCAATTCTTGTATCAACGTTTTCCACGAACTCGTTTGGAGGGTGAGTTAATCCGCGACTCGATGCTCTTTGCGGCTGGGAAATTGAATCTCAAGATGTATGGCTCTCCCATTCGGCCTCCCCAACCTGCCGGCGCGGCGGCCAACTACAAAAAATCAAACTGGAAAGCGAGCAAAGGCGACGAACGGTTTCGACGAAGCGTCTACATTTACCAAAGGCGCACTGCCCCGTTTGAGATGCTTTCGACATTCGATGCGACCTCGGGAGAATCCTGCGTCGCCCGCCGCGACGTTTCTAATACGCCGTTACAAGCTTTGACCCTGATGAACGATCCAATGTTTATCGAAATCTCTGAAGCTTTTGGAAAACGCGTTTCTGAATTAGACGGTGATGTGGAGGCAAAAATCGCGACGGGTTTTCGGTGGCTGCTTACGCGATCTCCATCGCCCGAAGAATCGAAATTACTGACTGAATTTTATGAGCAGCACAAAAGCTGGCCAGCGTTTGCGAGGGCTTTGCTGAGCTTGGACGAGTCGATCACGAAAAATTGAAGCCATTTAGGGCCTTTCCGCGTTGAACCAGTCCCTTTGAATCTATCCTTAATCTGAGAGTTTATTCGATGGTGAGCTTGAGGCGCTCGCCCAGGCCAGGGCAAACAATAAACACCCACTCGTTCGGCTGGCCCGAGGCTAGCGCCAACGGCTCACAAGCGGGATAAGCTCCCAGCAAACTTAAATCAAATTCCAATTCACGGCGCACAAGATGAAACGAACTTCAAAGATTGACTCACCATCGCGGCGGTACTTCTTGCGAGATTGCGGTGTTGGATTGGGAAAGATTGCGGCTGCTGGATTATTAACTGGCTCGCTGGGAAAGAACGCATTTGGCAAAAGCGTTTTGAGCAATGCCAGCGACAGCAAACCTGACGCAGACCCGCTTGCGGTCAAGCAACCTCATTTCAAGCCGACGGCCAAAGCGGTTATTCATCTGTTCATGGCGGGCGCACCAAGCCAATTGGAATTGTTCGATCCCAAGCCAAAACTCACGGAACTCGAGGGCAAGCCGCTCCCCAAGTCAGTGATCGGCGATCAACGCTATGCCTTTATTCAACCCGATGCGGCGGTGATGGGGTCACGATTCGAGTTTGCACAACATGGCGAGTCTGGAACTGTACTCGGCTCGCCAATGAAAGAGCTTGGCGAGGTTGCAGATGAATTGTGCATCGTCAAATCGGTAACGACCGATCAATTCAATCATGCGCCAGCGCAGACTTTTTTCAATACTGGATTCTCACAGCCGGGGCGGCCTTGCCTTGGGTCGTGGGCGCTGTACGGATTGGGATCTGAGACTCAAAACCTGCCGGCATTTATTGTGATGAGCACAGGCGCCGGTGTCAGCGGTGGTTCGTCGTTGTGGTCAAGCGGATTCTTGCCAACGGTTTACACCGGCGTTCGTTTTCGTAACGGCCAAAGCCCAATTCTTAACGTTACGACTCCGAAGGGATACAGCAAGGAATTACAGGCGAACACATTCGACCTCGTCAATCGAATGAATGCCAAACGCCTCGCGGCTGTGGGCGATCCTGAGATCGCAACACGCATGGCTTCGTTTGAGATGGCCGCAAGGCTTCAGACTTCGGCGCCCGAGTTGATGGATCTTTCCAGCGAGTCTCAGGCAACGTTAAATCTTTATGGGTGTGATCCGGCTAAGCCTTCGTTCGCCAGAGCGTGCTTGCTGGCTCGACGAATGGTGGAACGAGGTGTTCGCTTTATCAACATCTACCATTCAGGCTGGGATGCGCACAGTGATGTCGAAGGAAGCACCAAAAACAAATGCAAGGAAACGGTCAAAGGCACGACGGCTTTGATCGCTGATTTGAAACGGACTGGATTACTGGACGAAACCCTTGG
>CAYMFZ010000357.1:0-6322 GCA_964389585.1 uncultured Pirellulaceae bacterium
TCTTTGCTCCATCAATTTCAGCGCGAAGCACCGAAAGTTCAATTCTTAATTGACGGCCATCGAGTAACGCGACGACTTGATTGGCTTCGACGATGTCGCCACTCTCGATAAAAGTCTTCTCAAGAATCCCTGCGTGCGGCGAAGCAACAAAACGTCGCATCACTGGTTGGATTTCACAGTCGCAATTGACGCGATAGGGTAGGGGGATGGCCATCATCGCTGTAAATGCAATCAACCCGATGATCGCAATCTTGGTCAATTTTGCCTGTTTGATTTTCGCAAAACTCGTTTTGGCAACGTCTCGCAATCCCCGATTCGCTCGTCTTACGACCTCGAGATGACCAGCCACCATAGCAACCAATTGATTCAGATAGTTTCGAAAGTTCTCGTTGTTGACTTTCTCAAGCGGGCACGCGACAAGGATTGCGCCAATTGTTTGTCCGCCTTCGGTTACCAATGGAAGATTGACACACGACTCAAACGCGTTCGCTTTGCAATATTTTTCTAATGCAAGTAAGGCAGGCGTGTGCTCTCCGGCTTCATTTGGAAAAACGAACTCTTGATTCTCAATCAAAGCCTGATTGCACGCGGCGGAAACCAGTTTGTTCGATTCGCAATTCGGATCAATTTGTTCTACGTCGGAAACGGCCGACAGTTTTGCCGAATTTTGTTGATTGGGGTGTTGGCAATAGCTGATTGCAACCTGATCCGCTTGGCAAACGCGACGAAGGTAATTCGCGACAACCATGGTGGCTTCGCCAAAACTCGTTGTTTGGTCGAGCGAATGTACGAGTCCGATCGTATCGTTGAGGCTTCGAGTTTTAGTTTCCTGGTGTTGGAGATTCTTGAACTGATACCACCGCCCAATCGTTTGCGAAACCATTCCGATCAGCCATTGCAGTCGAAGCACGCTTTGGGTTTCAGCACGAAAGCAGCCAATGATCACCAATGAGATCGGCTTTTTGGGCTCCGACTCAATCTCGATGCAAACAGGAGCGGCAACAAGTTCTGTTTGAGTTTGTGAACGAAGCGGAGACGAACAGATTTGCCTCGTTCGAACAATTCGCGTCATGAGTTCATTGGCGTGATCTTCAACAAGTGTCCATAACGCTTGTCCGTTGTCATCCGCATCATCAGTTAACAGATAATGCGCTGAACCAAAATCACCATTCTCGTTGCGTTGAATTGCCCACAGCCCAAGACAATCACTTTGCCCGTTGATGACTTTGCCAATGTTGGAAAGAAGTTTATCGACTGACTGAGCCGAAGCGGCTGCTGTTTCCAAGTGTTGAACGATGCGCTGATCCGAGAACCGATAGTTGTTCACTGCCGGTTTCGATGCCACATTGAGAACGCGGATCGGAGTTGGATCTTGCGAGTTCGTTTGTGAATTGTTGGGGAGCTTCGTCATGTTTTTTATCCGATGTCGCGATTGCGAACGGATTATTGGGAGCGATTTGGGAGCAAGGGTGGAAGTTTCCGAACCGAATGGTTTAAAGATTCAATGTGCAGGCTTCGCCACTGCGTAGCTTGAACGAATCATTATCAATCACAAATTTCACTTCGACGGTGCCAGATTGAGCATCCGTTTCAACGCCGATCCGGTAAACTTTGCCTTCTACGAGACTGCCGTCTTCTAGTTCCAGGTTGAACTTGGTGTCAGTCTTCAATTGCTCAAGTTGTGAGCTTGGAACGGCGAACGTAGCCAACAGGCGGTCGACTTGAATGATGGTCACGACTTCAGGATGAAGCGGTGAGAGGAATTCGCCTTCTCGGCGGTGAACCTTTGCAACGACTCCATCGAACGGAGAGACGATCGTCCGTCGAGCGAGTTGAACCGCAGCACGGCGTCGTTCGATCGCGCGGACGGCTTGTTCTTCTTCTGCGGCAAGCAATTTTGCTTGGGCGATTGAAAGCTCCATTTCTGCTCGGATGATTTCACTTTCGCTGGCATGGCCTTTGGTGCGAAGTTCCGACAAACGTTCGGCGATTGCTTCTCGCTTTTTTAGTGTCTGTTGAGCTGCTTCGAGTTGGCTGGTGGTTTCGGCTAGGTGCGATGCGATCTCAAGCTGAAGTTCTTGAACGCGAACATCGAGTTTCGCGACGACTTGGTCGGTGGCAACAACGTCACCTTCTTCGACATCGAGAGAGGCGATTGAGCCAGTCTCGTCACTGGACAATTCAATACTTCGATAAGGCTCGATAAAGCCATCGATTTGCGCCTCGGCGATGGCGGTGAGCATCAAAACGGCGATGCAAAAGCCAATGAAAATCGTAATTGCACGCGAGAAGAAATTCGGTGAGCGAGTAATGTTGATCGTATTCATGTTCAAAACGCAAGAAACGTGTCTGGATTGTTCTTTGCCGGAAAACTGACCGGCTTTCAATCGAAACGTAGCTTACGAACCGAACGTGCAAGCAAACACGTGGTGAAAACCCAACATCGTGGAAAGAAGAGGACGGACAATTGGAATAGTCGTTAAGACTGGAAAAGCTTTGTCCATCAAGGAGGGTGGATAGACATAGCTTAGAATCTATCCCAAAACCTGTGAGCCGTTGGCGCTAGCCTCGGGCCAGTTGAGCGAGTGGTTTATTTTGCTGGTTATCCCGGCCCGAGGCTAGCGCCTTCGGCTTACTGCTGATCGATTATCTTGGTTTGGGATAGGTTCATAGAGGTGGATTGAGTTAGATGGAGTGTCTTGGGTTGGGGCACGTTTAGATTTCGGAGAAATCAACGACATTGTCGTTGATCACTCCGTGGTCAAAACGGAAGTGTGGATCGATTGAGCACTCGAAAGGTCGTCAGCCAGAAAGGGCCAGAAAAGGAAGAGCCAGAAAGGAAAGCGCTAGAAAAGAAATCGCCAGAAATTAGAGGGCCAGAAAAGGCTCCAATCGCCTAATTCGATTTATCGATCGTCATCTGAGGAACAGAACCATTGAGGACTTTGCCCAGCGTTACGTTTTCGTGAATTAGCAGAGTGCCCATCGTACGTTTCAACGCGACTTCTGCGGACTTGAGTTCCAGTTCCGATTGGGTGTAAACCAATTCGGCGGCAGTCAGCCGTTCTTGCGAGTCAAGCAATTGATCGAGAACCGTTGTGGGGGTTTGCCCTTCTGCAATGTCACCCTCAATCAAAGCAAATGATTCCCAGCGACGAAGATTCTGCTCTAAGTCCGCATTGGCGGCAGCGATTGCTTGGATTGCTGCATCGAGCGTTTCCTTCGCGGATGTGACTCGTCTAAGTGAGACTTGAGATTCAGCAACAACGTTTTGAACAGTCTCATCCACCTCAGCCCGAATCTTGGCAAGCTGTAACTTTCGCTGCGCCAAACGGCTTTGGGCAGCGCGGTTACCAATTGGAAACTCAAACTCCAATCCAACGGAATATCCAGGAGTGACTTCTCCGAATTGATCCTGAATTGCCTGGCCCAACTGCGACTCGCCCTTAAGTGCACTGACGTAAGTTCCCATCAGAAACGAAAGTTCGGGAAGCAAATCGTTGGTGCTGATCTCTTTTTGAATGCCTGCAATTTTTGCTCGGATCATCGCTTCTTTGATTTCCGGTCGATTCTCAAGCGCGGAAAACACAATGTTCTCCAAGTCGACTTGAATGCCTTCGGTTGTCGGCGACTCGGTTGGAATCATCTCGACAAATTGATTGGTTTTCCAATCCTTGTCCGCCGTTAGACGTCGTAGTTCGGTTTCTGAATCTCGAATGTCGCGAAGTGCGTTAGCGAGATCCGTCTTTCGTGATTGGACCGCAGAGCGGGCTCGTGCAATTTGGCTTGGAAGTGAATCCAATCCGGCTCGCCCTTCAAGCGTCAGGAGGATTTTGGCTCCACGCTCAACGTTACGTTGTTTTTGCAAATAGACGCTACGGTCGAAATACAATTGCCAATAGGCTTTTACAGTTTTCTGAATTTCATCTTGAAGCTCGCCAGCGAAAGTATTCCACGCCGCTCCGCCCGTCGATTGAGCAATCAGAATCTGGCTTTCGTTGTAGTAACGTCCACGACCGCGAAGAAGCGGCTGGGTTACGTTTAACGCCAGTGTCGCGGTACCTTGGTCCTGAGGATCAAAGAAGCTTGAGTTGCTATTCTTGAAGCCGAGAGTTTGGCCGACCTCGTAAGTCATGCCGGTGCGGTTCTTCTTGCGAATTCCAAATTCGCCACTCCAAATGTGGTCTTTCAAAAAGTCAGATCCATCGCTTGTGATCGAAAGATTGTCACCGACCGGGTCAACGCGATCTTGAAACTGACTTCGAACGAACGACGTTGGGTCAAAGCTTGAGTCCGCTTCGATGATCTGCAAGTCGCGGATCAAAGGGCTTTGACTGAGAGCCATAATTCGTGGCGAGTTTTGTAACGTCCGATAGACGAGGTCGTTCGTATCAACCGATTGCAATGAGCCGGGTGAGTGAATCGGTGCGAGAACTTGCTCTTTCCACCAAATGTTCGAATAGGTTTGATTTGCAGGGCCAGCAAGGATTCCAGCGGAGGAATTCGAAATGTTTCCGCCCAGCGGGTAGGCATTGCCGGGAGGTTGGAAGCTTCCGTTGACCGTGTTTTCGGATGAAGAACTCCACGGTTCCCAAGCGTTCAAATCTGCTTTGGCGATTCTGGCTGTTGGTTGAGTGGAAAGCGTTTGCGGTGGAAGCGATTGCAAGGAAAGCTGCTCGGTTTCAAAATTTAAGTCTGCGATACTCGGTTCGGCGATTTCAGAATTAATCATTTCAGAATTAGTCTTAACCGGAAGTTTCGTCGAATCGGGTGTGTTTCGACTTACGACGCCAGACTGCACGCTATTTTGGTTGGCTTCGTTGATTGGGTTGTAAGCACGATCAAACTGAGTCGCGAACTTTGAAACCGTTGATTCAAGCGAGGTTGAAGACTTTGAGCTAGAAGTCCAAGAGCTTGAAGGCTCAAGGTAAGTCTGTTGTTGGATCGTTTCTGGTAGCGGTGGGAGGTTGTGAATTTCCAACGTAGACGGAGGCGATTGATTTTGAAGCAAAGGGTAACCTTCGCTTTGCGCGGTCGCGGTGCTGCACGTAGCTGCAATTGAAAAGGAAACAGCCATTTCGATTGCGTTTCGAATTGTGAAAACCCGGACGTTCGTCACAACGGACTCCAGCGGTACATCTAGTATCAATAGTCATAATTTCGCCTCTTTGGTACCGACAGAATCACTCCGTTTGGTATGGCCAAGAGGATTCCCGCAATCGTTAATCTTCGCCAATAGATTGATCGTCATGGTTTCACTCAGAAAGGCTGCGATTCCGCGATGGTTCACTCTAAGAGCGGGAATATATGGGGCTGCGTTCGGTAATGACGCTCTTTCAAGTGTTCGCAATCGTTGCGGTCAAACAGAGCTGGCAATTTAGTTTTTCTGGTTAGAGCGTTCCTTTGATACCAATCGCAACAAGCAGCCTTAGGGTTTCGCTTTTTGGATTATGTTTCCTAAATCCTCCCGCTTGACATTGGAAACCGAGCTACGTTTACCAATGGAAGTGCGCGCCCGCTCCTTTTCATCAGAGGGTGCGCGAATTTTGTGTCATGGAATGACTCATGAAAAATGCTTTTCAAATTATTCAACACACTTGGCAAATCATTGCGAGTGTGGGCCAGTCAGAGGCGTCACTCGACGCTGACTCGCCACCCGTTTCTCTTCAGTCTCTTGAAGAACGTGTGCTTTACGATGCTTCTCCGCTCGGCGTGGTCGTGTCGGACATTGAAAGTGCGTTTGAGTTTCAAGACGTTGACGAGCAATTCGATCTCATTAGCGAAGCGATCGAGTACGATTACTCGCTTGACTATTCGGAGGCTTCCGAAGTCGCAGCCCATGATTTGGTCGTGGGTGAAAATTCTGGATCAAATCATCCTGAGCAAGCCCGGCAGCTGATCGTGATCGATGAGCGAATTGATGATTTCCAGTCGCTGATTGATGATGTATTAAATGATGGCGATGCAGGGATTGGTTTTGACATTATTCGGTTGGACCAATTTACCAACGGAATTGATCAGATCACGCAACTTTTGGATGGGCGTCAAAAGTACGAAGCGATTCACGTTGTGGCGCACGGTACCGACGCGACGCTTCAGTTGGGCTCCAGCACATTGAGTTCTGACAACATCAGCGAATTCGAAAATCAGCTTTCGGGTTGGACTAGCGGGCTCGCGTTTGGTGCCGACATATTGCTGTACGGTTGCGACGTTGCTTCAACTGTCGACGGTGAACTTCTTGTTGATCAAATCGGTGAATGGACCGGGGCCGACGTTGCCGCAAGTGATGACTTGACGGGACATTCCGATCTCGGCGGCGATT
>CAYMFZ010000358.1:0-6316 GCA_964389585.1 uncultured Pirellulaceae bacterium
TCCGCTAAGCGACGAAACGGAAGTCACCGGTATGTTTGCCCGTTCGCTCAGTCTCGATTGCCCCAAAGGCGAAAACGGCAAAGAGTCGATCTCTTCCGAAAGCCCGGTTGCGCTACCCGAGGCCGCGATGGCGATCCGCATGGGCAAGCTTCCTCGCAAGGCGGGCATGACGTTGATTCGTGAAGGCGAACAATACGACTTCAACCTCCAAGCTGAAACGTTTGTGATGGGAAGCGCCAAAATCTCTCGACCAGGTGATTCATCAACCGAGTTGAGTGACACGCTGGAGCGGATTGAAAGCATTCGACGAATGGCTGACACAATCGACTTGCTGTTCGAATCGTTTTGCGCAGTCCGAATCGGAAAGACGTGGGGCAAAGAGTCGAAGAAACTTTCCGACTGGCTTGTGAGCGACAAAGCGATTCGTAAACGCATCGCGGCGTGATTGGCTGCTGTCTTTAACTGGTGTGCTGTCTATCAAAAATTTTGATGCCGCCTCTGAGTTGATCGACCTGCCGGTCCCGCCCAACATTTTGTCTGGTGGTGAAGAACGCCTGGCAAATCTTGCATGCGGTGATCGAACGGATGCTTCTACAAGAGCACGGTTCGTAGTAACCCAATTTGTCGGGTTTGCCGTGCCGTAAGACTGCCTTCTTATTCTTGAATGGGCCGTGCCTGTTTCGAAATATCGCTAAAGCGGCCTAAACCGCATAAATGCGATTGCTACGAACGGTAAATCTACTTCGGGCGCCTTCGAGAACTTTCACCACTAGGAATGTAGTTTAGGGTGTAGTAGGCAACCGGATGCCAAAGCGGTTTTCCCTCTGCGGATTTGACACCATCGAGATGAAGTTCGTGGACGTGGCCTTCGTGTAGTTTGTCGACGAATAGGCGAACGGACAATCCATCTTTCGAGACAATAGCCTCGGTGATTTTGGAATCGGCTTGATCGACTTCCGGACTGCCATAACTTTCTTGATAGATGTAGGTGTAAGTCGGCATTGAATAGGAATCGACTTTTTCTGCTGTCGCTGGATCGACTGGCTGAGTAAACGTCAGCTCAAAACCATCTGGCTTGGCTTTCATGTGTTTGACTTCGAAAGGCGTTTTGCCGGTCCACTCCAAGCGTTCGAGTGCAAATCGCTTTTTGCCACGCGAACCCCAGCCACGATTGGTACCACCCACGAACATCATTCCATTTTCCGCTTGGTCGATCGCCAAATTGCCAGACGCAAATCCTTCAGTGAACGGAAAGCAGGCTCCTTGGTAGTGACCATTGACTTTTTCAAGATCTACACGCATCACCCAACTGAAAGTCTGATCACAAACAAACAATTGATTCTCGAACGGACCAAACTTTCCGCTGGAGGTGTCGCAGACGATTCCAGCAGCCGATTGGCCCATCTTTTTGTATGGAAACATGACGGCGGTCGGCTCAAGCTCCGGAATCTTTTTGGCTTCTGTCATGATCCGCGAACCGCTTGCGGGATCAGCAGGTCGTGATCCAATCGCATCGGTTTCTGAATACCAGGCGTTGCCCGACGGATTGCCTTGAAAAGAGCTTGGCCGAAGCCACTTCAAACCACAGGTTCCATTCCAAGGGCCTTGGTTGTCGGTATAAAAAACGTCGCCCTCGGCATTGAAGCCCATGCCGCCCGGCGAACGAATGCCGCTGCAAGTCGGCGTCACTGTTCCGTCTGGCGAGACGCGCAAGCACCAACCGCGGTATTTGTTTTCGCTGGTAAAGGATCCGGTCAAACAAAGTGTCACCCAGATATCGCCCTTGGCGTCGAACTCGGAACCAAAAGCGTACTCGTGATAGTCGCCATTGATGCCCCACGCATCGGAAACCGTTTCAAATGAATCGGCCACTCCATCGGCGTCGTTGTCAGTCAGCTTCGTAAGTTCACCACGCTGCGTTGCGAAAAGCGCGCCATCACGCTGAGCCAACCCAAGGACTTCGTGTAACCCTTCGGCAAACAGTTTCGACTTAATCTGAGAGGCATCGGCTTGGGTTGGGTCGGAAAACATAAAGATATCACCTCGGCGCGATGAAGCCGCTAATCGACCGTCTGGCATGAATTCAAAATCACCAACTTCCAAAACAACACCCTTGGGCGTCGGGACCGTCATGATTTTGTAGTACTCATTTTGAGTTGCCATTGCTTCTCTGTTGTTTCCCGCATTTTTTCCTTTTTGTACGACAGCGTTCGCTGATGTGCATGTCGAAAAAGTGAAAATGACCATCAGGATTGTGATATGCAATCGACACTGGCTTTTTTGGGTGTTCAGGTTGTTCATTTTGATGCTAGATAACGTCGTGAAAAAAATTATGACATCTTTGCGGTTGTGGCCGTTCTGTGATTGTGGCCGTTCACTCTGCAATTGTGGCCTTCCGGTCATTGTGGCCGTTCACTCCGTGAACGAGCGCCAGCTCGAGCGAAGCGACAGAGTGCTTGCTTTTTGTTGTGATTGGAATTCATTACCAACCTTCGCTTCGCATCAGGTTGGCGCTATTTCACGGAGTGAAATGCCACAATTTCCAGCCCCATAAGAATTGACTTTCAATCGAAATACTTTCGATAGTAAAACTCGCCATCTTTTAAGCAGGCCTTTTTAGGATTGTCTTCAATGTACGAACGCAAATAATCATATTGCCTTGGGTTCCTAACAAGATGATCAAAGGGATCGCCTTGCCAAAATTTTCCTCTTCGACCCAAGACTCGATTGATTTTTGTTGCAGTAAACTTTTGCCAGGAATCAAACTGATCCCTCATATTTGCTTCGTTTGAAAAAGCGCAAAGCAGATGAACGTGGTTTGGCATGATCACAAAATCTCCCATGCGATATCTTTCGCCGTCAAAGTGCATCAACGAGTCAGCGACAATTTCGGCGAATTCTGGGTTTTGCAAATGACATTCACCCTGACAAGTATCGAGGCAATTCTCACGACAGCGATTGAAATGTTGATGAAATTTGATCTCATCTTCTTTTGAAAGTTTCGTTAACAACTGTTGCCAAGATTCTCCAACGAAGCCTTTTTTGGTCATCCAGTTTTGCTTTTCGCGATTCCATCTTTCGACAACGTTTTTAGGAATTGAATCTGCGGTCCGAAAGGTTACGAATACGATCGCACCGGCTTGCGACCAATGAGGTCGGCAAGTTTCTTCAATTGAGAATTCAGCAGTCGGATCAAATAGTTCGCCCAGCATCATTCGTTCTCGCTAAATTTTGTACTTGAGGATTGTGGCCGTTCACTCCGTGAACGAGCGCCAGCTCGAGCGAAGCGACAGAGTGCTTTTTCCTGTTCATGTTTGGAAGCCAAATTTCGCTTCAGACTAATTGCCAACCTTGGCTTGGCATCAAATTAACCGCCAACCTTCGCTTCGAATCAGGTTGGCGCTATTTCACGGAGTGAAATGCCACAATTTCTAATGCCACGTTTGCCGCGATTAAGACGAGTTAGTTTAATTATCTTTTACCAATCGTAAGTTTGCTCAAGCTCAGCCGAACCATTTGATAAATCTATTTCGAAGATTAAATCTCCTTGTGCAGTCAGATCTCCACTGGCGAACTTAACTTCGTTTCGGTTGGTCTTTGAATCGGGTTTGACTTTCAAATTGGTTCCAAACTCAGTTGTCCAACGATCATCGAACTTAGGCGTGTCGCCTTTCGCCACTAGGTAATACAGTTTTTTGGTGTTGGTCGAAGTGAATTTGAATCTCCGTTTTAATAATTGGTGGTCGTCTTGAGAGTATGGAATTGGCTGGTCTTCGATGACTACGTCGCCGAGTTCGTAAGTGAAAATTGGGCGTCGATCTTTGTCGAATCGATAGCCTTTGAATTCCGGACGGATTGACGATTCGCCCGTGAAGCTGCCTAAATCAGCGCTGGTTGAAAAGACAACCGAGTTTGGCAGCACCAAAATGTTCTCGCCCAACGGTGGCTCGAAACCTTGGCCGCGTCCCGTCCAATGTCGCGATGCGTCGATAAAGTTCTCTTGCCACACGAGCGCGAGTCGACAAAGCTCCGCATCAAACGCAATGTTGACTTGCTCGGGATAGCCGACACCAATCGCGCGGGGGCCAGCGCCTTCAATGAAGTTGCGATAAATTTTTGGCGTGTCGACGGCTTTCAATTCCATTTTCGATCGAATCAGGCCCTTGGGCTTGGCAGCTTTTTCACCGTCGGAAAGGAATTGCCAAATCGCGTCGATTTGCTTTGGCGTATCCCCATCGAGAATGTCAGGGTAAAACGATTTTCCACCCGGCCAAGATTCCGGCATCCGCGTACCTCTCCGGAACTTCGACGGTTTAAGCATGTAAGCTTGGAACCAATCTTTGTTTAAACGCTTCGTCATCGTCGTCAAATCAATGGCTTGAATGCCGGTCGCTTGGAACTTTCCAAACGTGTGACACTTGATGCATGAAAGTGCTTCGTCACCCGAAAAGAACCGACCATGCGATTTGACTTTGCGCGCGTCTTCTGACTGAGCCACTTCAACGACATTTTCGAGCTTGTCCAAAGCGATCAAATCGTTTTCCAACGTCGCGAGATTCTCATCGCCAAACATTGGCATTCGGGTATTCATGTACGGTCGGCTTTTGATGCCCTCCGTTAGAACTTTGTGGAACCATTCAGGATTCATCTTGGAGCCAATCGAAGTCAACGCAGGAGGGTGCTGGCCTTCGTCGCCCATTTCGACTTGCGTGCTCGTGAACCAATCTTTGCGACCGTAGATTTCTTCCGAATCACCACGAACGTCGACGACACCACCTCGAATTGAGCGATCCGACATTTGTCGGTTGTGACAAGCGTAGCAATTGTGTGTCAGGAACTTTTCGTGAACAGCTTGTTCGGCAGACGTTGCAAGTTCTCCCGCACGTTGGCGTCGTGCGAGTTCATTGAGTGCCGCGGTTAGGCATTTGACTTGATACTCAGAAAGCCCGTACGAGACAGATCCAGCGTCGTTAAGTAGGCAACCCTTCGTCGCACTTGCCGCGTCTAAATCAGTTTGTTTCGAAAGGGTCGAAACAAACGCGACGTCGTTTTGCGATAGCTCATGGCAATTTGCGCAGCCGACTGATTGAAAATACTGCTCACCAAGTTTCACCTTGGCTGCATCGACGACAAACGAGATCAGTTGACGAGGCTTGGCGCCTTCCTTGGTGGCTTGAAGTAACGAGTCTAAGCTCGCGCCCTCGATGCCGTCGCCAAAGACATCAACCTTCAGTCCTTCGCCGCCATCATTTTCAAAGTATTCAACGACAACTTCGTGCATGCCAGCGGCGAGTTCGATTTCGCCTTCTTTGGTGGTCATCGCATGAATACCGTCATGATCGACGACAACTTGGCCGTCGATCGTCAGGTGCGATCCATCGTCTGATGTTACGCGAAAACGATAAGTCGCGTCTCGTGGTGTCGCCCAAAAGCCGGTGTAGACCAATCCGAAATGAGTATGTCGTTTCCAGCCTTGAGTGGTGAAACGATTTACGATCGTGGTCGAGATCTTTTCAGCCTTTTCAAAATCAGGAAGTGTTTCCCAGCGGCCGTGATAATAGGACGCGTTAATCTTTGAATTGACGACCACGTCGCGAAGCAGGTACAGCGCGATGTCGCGGGCTTCGTTGTCTGTCAAATTGAATTTCGGCATTCGTCCAGAAGGTCGAACGTGCGTCGGATCTTGGATGAACTTCGTCAGCCCCGTCAGTTTGTACTTCGTTTCGAGTTTGCCAAATGGAATTGACGTCCCGATCGAGACGTCTTTGTTTTGCGGATCGTGGCAGGCGACGCAGCCGATGGAGTGAAAAAGTTCTTCGCCGGCCAGCGTGTCCGCGGAACTCGTCAGCTGCTGAGTTGGATCACCAGTCGATGCAAGAAAGTGCGATATTGATTCGGCGATTGACTTTTTTTCCGCCTCTGTTTTTCCAACCAGCACGTCTGGCATCGTGGTTCCAGGTTTGGTGCCGTGTGGGTCAAGCAAAAACGATTCGAAGTACTGAGGCAAGACACGATCGCCAACGTTCGTCAGGATCGGAGCCTGTTTTGGGTGTACCGACCAAGTTGAATTTGACTTGTGACAAGAATTGCAATTCAACTCATTCAGCAAAAGCATGCCGCGCTCGACGTCTTCGATGGCTTCCGTATTTGAAAACCGTTCGAAGCCCGGAACGATGGGATGGTGATCGTCTGCAACGATCTCGGAAGCCAAGCAAACAAAAAACAAAGTGGTGAACAGCGAGGCAAAAGCGTTTTTCATTGTTGAAATTTTGTTGGGTATTTGAAAATCTAGATCGAAACGATGGCAGGGAAACTA
>CAYMFZ010000359.1:0-6314 GCA_964389585.1 uncultured Pirellulaceae bacterium
ATCTCGAATCTCTTTAAAACTCTCAGAATTCTGCGAGGCATCGCTCCAGTAACTACAATTGAGTTTTCGATTGTAGATCTGATCCTCATCTAAATCTGACCGGTAAGCTTCCTCATGACATCTGACGACATGGAATCAAGAAGCAATCCACAGATTGATATTTCAAGATTGAGCTTGCTGATTGATTTGGCAAAAGAGAATGACGACGAGGCGTTCTCTGCGATTTGCGGTAAAATTCAACCGTATCTTGAGAGAATGGCGATCAAGAAACTTGATCCCGCTTTACGGCAAAAACTGAATCCCTCAGACATAGCCCAGCAAACAATCACTCGAATGCTTCAAGGCTTCAAGGCTTCGAGGATTTTCGTGGATCCTCATCACCAGAGTTTTATGGCTGGTTGAATACGATTCTCACAAACGAAGTCCGTTCAGTGCGTCGTAGTTATCATCGCATCCGTCGAGATATCAAGCGTGAGGATTCGTTGGAGGGAGCGGAAGCCACCAATTTGACTGGACAGCAATTGACGCCGCAGCAGTTGCTGATTCACCGCGAAAACAACGAACAGCTTGAGAAAATAATCGGCAATCTTCCTGTTGACTATGCGACGATCATTGAGCTACGCGGCGTCAAAGAACTTTCGTTTGCCGAGGCAATGGGACGTAGCGTCAACGCAGTAACTAAGTTATGGCAACGAGCACTCGTTAGACTGGCCGAAGAGATGGAGAATCAGGGGTGAATCCTCCAGGCAGAGCCTGGAATTAGTTCGGCAACCATGCGACTTCTGAAGCTCAACGCAGCGTTTGTGGCGACCATTGGGCGTTAGACTTGGGCTCAATAAAGCGTCTAGCACGCTGGTGCGCCGATAAGTTCGAAGCAATTGTTCAGCTTTTTCAATTTTTGTTTCAGCAAGAATGGCTGATTGAAACCCCCGCGTCGTCTAACCCTTTGAACCGGCATATTTTGCCGAAAAAGCAATGTTCAATGGTGAAAAAGATGGCTCGAAATATCCTCACGGCGTTTTGCCTTTCCCTGATAATTTTGTCAACGAGTGCTTTGGAAGTTAACCAAGTATCCGGAGACATTGTTGGAGGGCTGGCGACTCAAGACCTATTCCTAGGTGCGATGGTTGGTCGACGAGCAAGTGTCGACAGCAACCAGTTTGACATTCCCAATGAAGACCGCCCCACAGGTGGTTCCGGCACCGTTTCGCTAAATGAATCGTTTTCCGTTGGCCCTGTAGAAGCCGGTGGGACCTTCTTTCTGCCCGGCACAACGGCTGAAGCGTCTGTGGCAGGTACTTCGTTGACAGTTTTCAATTCATCAAGCGACATTAGCGTAGAAGTCAGTGCGTCAAGTTCGTTACTCGGAATTGATCCAAGTGGAATCCCCGGAAGCTACGGGGCTAACGCACAAGCCTATTCGTTTTTCAGTTTCACCGTTGATGAGATTGAAGAGTATTCAATTTTCGGCACCTTAGCGACCAATAGTAATACGTCTAGTTGGCAGGTCAGGTTATCAGGCGGTGCAGAAGGATTCGTTTTTAACCGGCTTACCAATGCAGGATCAGGAACCGTTGATTTTTCTGGCACGGCGCTTCTTCGGCCGGGGTTCGATTATGTCCTTCGAGCGAACACTTCCACGAGTTTAACACTTTCGGATGGGGCTGCGGCAGCAAGCCGATTTGACGGAATTAATTTCCGATTTCGACCTTCCGCTGTTCCAGAGCCTGGTTCGATTTCTTTTTTGGCTCTTGGAGCGGTCGTCATCGGACTAAGAAGGAGAAGAAGCTAAGCCTGTCCTCCGCTACCTGTGGTTGGAGCTGTTGCTATTTAGTCACTTATGTGACTGGCCACTTACTCTCTCGAATCAACGAATCCGAGAAACCGAAATGAGCGTTCGGTGCCAGAGACACAAAGGACGAGTTTGCTCTCCCTTGATTGAGCTGTCGGCGACAAAATCCAGTTCGAACTACAAGATTCCACCAGGAACATAGCCAACAGATTCAGGGAACTGTTGCTCGTACTGTTTAACTTTGGCAACGAATTGACCAACTTGAGCCTTCGCTGCACCGACATTGTTTCGTCCTTGAGCAAGAATTTCATTCAACTGTGATTCATCAAGCGACAGCCGATCATCATTCGCCAATCGACTGATCAAATCGTTTTCAGATGCTTTGCCCTCGCGCAAATCATTAACCGTGGCGACGGCGTGCTCTTTGATTGCGTGGTGTGCCGTTTCGCGACCAACTCCGGACTTCACCGCTTCCATCATGATGGTGGTTGTTAGCAAGAATGGAAGGTAATGGTTATTCTCTTTTTCAATCACGGCCGGGTACGCATCCATTTGGTTGAGGATCGTGAGAAAAGTTTCAAACAGTCCATCAATCGCAAAAAACGCGTCAGGCAACATGACGCGCCTAACGACTGAGCAGGAAACGTCGCCTTCATTCCATTGGTCGCCAGCCAAGCCCGCCGCCATCGTTTGATAGCCTTTGAGGATGGTGTGAAAACCATTCACGCGTTCGCAAGAGCGTGAATTCATTTTATGCGGCATCGCACTGGAACCGGTTTGTCCTTTGGCGAAACCTTCACTTGCCGTTTCATGGCCAGCCATCAATCTCAAAGTCCGACACATTGACGAAGGTCCGCTGGCAAGTTCGGTCAACACACTGACCGTTCGCAGATCCAGGCTTCGTGGATAGACCTGACCAACGTTGTCGTAGCGGTTTGCGAATCCTAAATGTTCTACGACCAAAGATTCGAGCTGGTTTGCTTTTTCAAAATCGCCATCGAATAGACTCAACTGATCCATTTGAGTTCCAACGGCACCTTTGAGTCCGCGCACTGGATAGGATTTAATTAACGATTCAAGTGAGCAAAGCCCGTTTAGGAGTTCTTCTCCAAACATGGCTAACCGTTTTCCAAAAGTCGTAGGTTGGGCCGCAACGTTGTGAGTTCGGGCGGTGATAAATAAGTCCTGCCAGTTTTGAGCAAGTTGGCTGATCCGTGAGAGAGTCGAAACGGTGCGAGATTGAAGCAACTCCAAAGAGCGAATGACCTGAAGTTGTTCCACGTTTTCAGTCAAGTCGCGCGATGTCATACCTTTGTGGATATGCTCGTGGCCAGCCAGTTCGCAAAACTCTTCAATTCTGGCTTTGACATCATGTCGCGTGATACGTTCGCGTTTCATGATCGAGTCAAGGTCGATATCCGTCTTCACTGATTCGTAAGCATCGATCGCCGTAGCTGGAATGTCCAAACCAAGCTGTTTCTGGGCCTTCATCACGGCGATCCAAAGTTCGCGTTCCAGGAGGACACGTCCCTCGGCGGACCAGATGTTTTTTGACTCTTGTGACGCGTATCTCTCGGCAAGAATGTTTGGAATCATTGGTTTGGTAGTTTGAAGTACGAATGCAAACCCCAATTTTAACGTGATGATGATTTGCCCCAAGGTATCGCGATTTCGAAATTGAGTAGGATCAGCAACGGTGAGTCTGTACGACGAGCCGCAAAAAAACGGAATTTGTCGGGCTCAAACCACGCAATATCGAGGATAAATCGGAATTCATTGTCGAGTTGTCACTTTACGAGGTCGCTTGGAATTGGCTACCATTGTCCGGGTTAGGCAATTCAGCGAGAGTATTTTGATCAGCTGATTTGGTGTCTTTAACCCATCCAGATTTGGTCGATGACAACGTAGTACGGCCTTGATTCGAGAAGAGTGTTTGGATTCGTCAATTCGACCATCGAAACGAATTTTCTTGGACTGAAATTTATCTGATTATTCAACTTACTTTGATGTTCTTCCAGCTTCGTTTCAACATGAAGTTTGAATTGATCAGACAGCGTTTTAAGGAGAGTTCTGTGGTCAAACGATTATTCGTTGTCCTAATTTCAATAGCTTGTGGCGCGTCTCTTTTTGTCTCTTCAAGCGAGGCTCAAACGGCTGCCGCTGAAAAGCCAGCCGTGACTGAGGGGACCAAGAATCCGGTCGCCGAAAAAGCGTCTTCCAAAGTGGATCAAAAGCCCGTAGCTGCCCAAAAAGCAGTTGAGAAAAATGTCCTTGCAAGCGAACAACTGTTGCCAGCGTCGACCAAATTTTGGATTTCGATTCCTGATGCGGAAGAGCTAGAAAAGCAGTTTGATTCAACGCAGTTCGGCCTCCTCGCAAAAGACCCGGCCATCAAGCCTTTTATCGAAAGCCTTCGTAGCCAGGCCAAAGAACTACTCAACAAGCAAAACCTTCGACTCGGTTTAGACATCGATGATTTACACGGTGTTCATTCCGGCGAAATTTGCATCGCTGGTGTCCTGCCAGAATTGGACGGACAACAAAAGGTCAAAGGAGCTCACGGATTGGTCCTGTTGGTAGACGTGTCAGGCAAAGAAGCTGAAGCACGTGAAATGCAAAAGAAGATCAACAAGCAATTGAAGTCTCGTGGCGCGAAACAAGAATCGAAACAGATCAATGGCGTTGACATCATCAAGTCAACAATCACGAATCCGAAGCGTGTGTTTCGCCAAAGCCAGTCTAATTTCCAAGTGATTCTAAATGGTCAAATGCTGATCTGTGATAACGAAGCGATCTTTCGCGACGTTTTGCGTCGATTGAGTCAGCCCAAGAAGATTCAGGCAGTTGAGACTCTGGGCGCTCAGTCATCGTTTCAAGCGATCATGAAGCAAGCGGACTTGAAGGAACACGCGACTCACATTCGCTGGTTCATTGATCCGTTCGGTTATATTCAACTTGCTCAAGCTCTCGAAGAAGAAGAAAAGGGACGAGAGCCTCGTGATGATTGGGCGAAAATTCTCAAGGATCAGGGCTTTAGCGCATTCAAAGGCATCGGTGGCAAAGTCTCCGTCGCGACCAGCGAACATGAGATCCTTCACCGAACGTTTACTTACGCTCCCAAGAATCAACCAATCAAGAACATCAAAAGAGTTCTGAACGCCAATTCAAAACCGCTGACACCAGCCAACTGGGTTCCAACGGATAGTTCGGCTTACGTTGTTGGGAATTGGAATTACTCAAAAGCGCTTACGAGCGTCGGTGGTCTCTACGATGCTTTTCTCGATGAGGAAGGTGCGTGGGAACGAACATTGAGCGATTTCAAAGTCGATACACAAATGCAGTTGGACATTAAAAAGCTGGTTGGCTTACTTGATAACCGAGTGACCATGGTTTCCGCGATTGAACGACCCATCGATGAGAAAAGTGAAAGAGTTGTTCTTGGGTTTCCACTCAAAGGTGAACCTGATTTCGTGTTCAAGAGTTTGCAGCGAGCCACGAGTGGAAAAGTTATCAACTTGGGCGGAATTAAAGTTCTCGAAGTTGACTCAGCCGTGCAGCAAGAAGACGAAGAGTATGATGAATTCGATATTCCGAATTCGTTTCCTGCTGATGATGCGGAAGATGCCGCAGAACCACCGAAACGGACTTTCGAACTATTCGCCAAACGATATTTCGTCGTACACAACGGAAACTTGCTCGTGGCCAACGACAAGAACTACTTGCGAAAAATCCTAGTGCAAAAAGAGTCTGGGTTGGCAAAGTCCGAAGACTACATTCAGGTTAAAGAAATCATCGGCAAATTGACTGATGAAAACAAAGTCTGTTGGCGTCAGTTTGGACGAATGGATTTGACGCTCGAAGCAAACTACGAGATGCTTCGCCGAGGTGAAATGGCTAATTCTCAAACGGTTCTCGCTCGATTAGTCAATCAAGTTTTCGCCAACCACGCCGCTGAAAAGGCCGCGAAGGAAGGCAAGCAGTTGGACGAAAACGAATTGCGAAAGCAAAAGCTTGACGGCTCGAAACTGCCAAAGAATTATGCCAAGAGCATCGCGCCGTACTTTGGTCCAATGGGCTGGGTAATGGAAGCCCATGATGACGGCTGGCTGATCACCGGTTGCGTTATAAAAAAAAAGGGAATAACGACGGTGGTCCAAAAAACTGATAAGGACGCTGACTCACAACAGAGGTAAGCGCTAACTGGTTGGCCTTGGGCGAACCAGCCTCCACCTTCGACCCTTTTTTCAAAGTCGATTGGGTGGGCGTGTATTTTCCGGTGGTGTCGCTGTCGCTGAAGCACCGGCTAACTGCTTAAATCCTTTCAGAATAAGTAAAGGAAAGAAGCTCCATTGAGTCAACGACCCGATATTGTTGGTGTTTTCCAATATCAAGAGCACTAGAATTTCGTCTCGACTACTTCGTCTTAATTTTCGGGTGCCTTGCTTCACGCTTGCGTGAGCATGATCCTCTGATTAGTGGTTTTTCGTTGATCATTCATGGCCATGCTGCCGCGTGGCCATGG
>CAYMFZ010000360.1:0-3648 GCA_964389585.1 uncultured Pirellulaceae bacterium
CGATCATCAGGCAATGCACATGACACGATCGGAGTCGTTCCAGCTTCGGCCAATGTCGCGCCCTCTGGCAGAGGA
Source organism: uncultured Pirellulaceae bacterium (assembly GCA_964389585.1). GTDB lineage: Bacteria > Planctomycetota > Planctomycetia > Pirellulales > Pirellulaceae > Mariniblastus. Next base: position 76 of record CAYMFZ010000360.1, read on the forward strand.
ACATCAGACGCAGCAAGCATCTGGTCCACATCAAGTTCGCTAATTTTCAATTCGATCTTGTCAGGAATCATGTTCGCTGGGCAAAGGATCGTAATCTCATGTTGGTGGAAATTAACCACGCCACCATGATGCGTACCCGTTGCGTCACCTTTGAGTTCGATCGGCAAGGTAACTTCAACCGCCTCGTTGGCGTCAACACGTGCCAAGTCAAGATGAAGGACTTTCATGCCAAAGGCGTCCCATTGGAGATCTTTGATCAAAGCACTTTCGGTCGCGGCACCTTTGAGCTCAACAATGTGACTTCCGTGATTGATCGCCTTTGAAAGCTCCTTCTCAAGAACTGTCAGCATTTCGGTTCCTTCGCCGTGTCCATAAAGAACCGCAGGAATCTTTCCCGACTGGCGAAGCCGCTTCATCCGAAGCGATCCCGTTTGTTCTCGCTTTTCTACGTTAAGTGTATCTGCCACTTGATTAACCTGTCATGCAAATTGGTTGAACTATGGGTTGGCTCAATCGGAAAAGGCCCATGCTTGGTGACATTCCGTTAAACTCACCAAACAAACCCACCAAATGACGGCGCAAATTGTCCGTCAGATTTTTGATATCTTTGAAGCCAAGCATTTTGGCAGATTTCGACGACCTTACAAGCCCAAGTTATTGGTTTTACCAAGCTTTTTACGGGTTGTCGGGCGTGATCCGTGAGGCGATTTCTCATCGGCCACAGTTCATCACTCATCTTGCTGTGTCTCGCCCCTCGATAGATCCAATTCACAACCAATTAGATACAAGAAATACTGAGGGAAACAATTGGAAACCAATTTTTAAGTCTCCCTCGACCTTTGCAAAAAACTCGCAATAATGTCCGATCGTATGTCTAATCAAAGACGACAGATCTCAAAACAAGGAAACTTCGGATGGCCAAAGAGCCTGGAAAAAAACAAGCTCGTGCCCAGAAATTCGAATACGTCGAGCCGATTGGGCTTCGTGTGCTCGTTCGAAAAGACGAACCCAAAAAGAAGACAAAGGGCGGTATCGCACTTCCCGACTCCGCCGAAATTCCGACGATCACGGGTCGAATCGTCACGATTTCAGCCGCAATTGAGCACGACGAAGACCTTCCCTTGAAGCAGTACGACAAAGTCCTGTTTCATCCCGGAAACGCAATTCCAGTCGATTTTGAGTCTGACAATCAACTGTTCGTCGTACCCGCCGAAGACATCGTCGCCGTTTTCCGACGCGACGCCCCTGCTCGCGATTGAAGCTTCACTAATTTCACTAAGAAACCTATCCAAAACACCTATCCAAAACAAAGAGGTTAGTCGGCTCCGTCCGCGAGTGCTTCGGCGATTGCCAACGTGGTCGTTATTCGAAAGTGAGCCGAAGGCGCTAGCCTCGGGCCGGAATAACCAGCAAAACAAGCCACTCGTTGGGTTGGCCCAAGGCTAAGGCCAACGGCTCACAATTTTTGCGAAAGTGTTAAAGCCATTCGAAATCAATGGGCCGAGGGGCCGTTGCTTCGGCTCTCTTAACGGTCCTATGCTTACTGAATTTGCGTTTTGCGTAAGCCTTGGAAACTTCCGGCAGAAGTTACCCACTAAAGCAACCTTCAGTCGATGACTGGGCATAAACCCGTATCAAAACGAGCTCAGTCGTTTTCGGAATCGGCACCAAAAATCGCGCTGATCGACTTGTGTTGATGGATTCTCTTGATTGCTTCAGCAAGAATGGGAGCAACGCTGAGGATTTTCATGTTAGGAAGTCTGTTTTCTTCCGGGATCGGAATCGAATCCGTCACAACAATGCTGTCGATCGGTGCATCTTTCAAGCGTTGAATTGCGGGGCCGGCAAATACGCCATGAGAAGCTGCCACATGAATTTCTTTCGCACCTTTTGCTTTGACGAGTTTCGCGGCGCCCGCAATTGAACCTGCGGTTGAAATCATATCGTCAAACATCAAAGCGATTTTCCCATCCAAGGACCCGCCAATAATGTTCTCTTGAGAAACGTGGTCAGCAGAAAGTCGGCGTTTGTCGATGATCGCAATTTCGCCGCCAAGTCGTTTGGCATGGCCAACCGCTCGTTTAATGCTTCCTTCATCGGGGCTGACAATGACAAGTTGATCGTTAGGAATGTTCATCGCGCGAAAGTGATCGTTCAACACGCTGGCCGCATACATGTGGTCGACCGGTACGTCAAAAAATCCTTGGATCTGAGCGGCGTGCAAGTCCATGGTCAGGACCCGGTCGGCACCAGCTCGCGTCAACATGTTGGCAACAAGTTTCGCCGTGATAGGAACGCGGCCTTCGTCTTTACGGTCTTGGCGAGCGTATCCGTAATACGGAATTACCGCCGTGATTCTTTCGGCACTCGCCCGCAAACAAGTATCGATGAGAATCAGCAACTCCATCAGCGTGTCGTTAACCGGCGGACAAGTTGGCTGAACCAGAAAAACATCACGCCCGCGAACGTCTTCGATCTTGCAATGAAACTCGCCATCGGGAAAAGTCGAGAACTTGACGTTGCCCAATTCCAAGTGGAGAAATTTTGCAATCTGTTGAGCAAGCTCCGGGTTCGCCCGGCCACTAAAAAGTTTCAATTCACGCATGGGTTGGTGACTTTAAGGTTTGAGCGGCGGGGCTAATTGTCGGTGAATCAAATTCACTCTGTTTGCAGTTGGTTGCGACAGAATAAAAACGATTCCTACATCGAAAGTTCTTTCATCGCTTTTTCAACGTCAGCCAAGTGTTCAACCGTATTGACACTCAAGGCTTCGATCGGCTTCAAGACCGGCAATGCTCGAACATCTTCTTTGTTTGCCAGGAGAATACTGGGCAGGTCAGTAATGTAGTATTCTTTTTGCTTATTGTCATCGGTCAAACTGTCGAGAGCGGCCAGCATTTTTTGACAATCAAAAACGTAAGTGCTCATGTTGACTTCGGCAATCTTCAACTGTTCTTCCGAGGCGTCTTTGTGCTCGACGATTCCAACAAAATTCTTATCCGCATCCCGGACAATTCTGCCGAGCCCAGTTGGATCTTCATGGATTAGAGTCCCCAAGATGCAGGCGGGCTTCGATTGTTCGAACTCATCCAATAACGCTTTGATTGACGAAGCCTGCATCATCGGCGAATCGCCCGCAACCACGACAACCGGACCATTGTGATTGGCAAGCTGTTCGCGGCACATCATGACGGCGTGACCCGTGCCCAGTTGCTCTGTTTGGTGAGCGAACTGAATGGTCGAATCGCCACCCAATTCGGCTTCCACCAAATCAGCCTTATACCCAACAACCACAACCATTCCAGCCACCCCAGCTCCTTTGAGCGAATCCAAAACGTAGCCAACTAATGGCCGACCATTTGCTTCGCAAAGAACTTTTGGAAGCTCAGATTTCATCCGAGTCCCTTTTCCGGCGGCCATAACTACTGCGATTGGTGCGTCCATTTGTCTCTTTCTCGATCAGGAAAATGTGGGCTTCTATCAAAACCCAAAAGGCAAAAATTTTCCAGTCCCAACAGAAAATTTCCTAGGGAGCTTTTCCTCAATTCAATCGCCAACGGCGAAACATTGTAG
>CAYMFZ010000360.1:3658-6303 GCA_964389585.1 uncultured Pirellulaceae bacterium
ACATTGTAGAACGATTGTCCTCAACCGTTCCGCATCACGAAAAAAACACCTGCAGGAAAAACGCTTGCCAAACGTAGACTGGATCAACAAAGCTAAACTGATGGGTACATGAAAGCTGAACTGATAGGTGCCATGAACCTGAACTGACGAAGTCCATGAAATGGTGGGTGCCATGTTTACGCAAGCGCACGCTTGCATAAGCATGCTCACGACAAGCGTGAGGCATGGCACCCAGCGAGCCATTGCCCCCGCGAGGCTCACCAAAATCAAGAACCAATATTAGACACCGCAACCTTACGACTTTTGGCTGGCAACACTCGAAGCACCGCAGCACTAGACGCCGGTTTACCCGCCTCCTCAGCAACCAAGAAGATGACTCTTTCACACGGCTTTACCCAGTCTTCAGCAGTCAACTGAAAAGTCCGCTCTGTTTGCTTGGGCGTAATCAAAACACCATTGAGTCCCGTGTTATCTACATAAACTCCAAACGGCAAGTTTACGGCGGCCTCTTCCTTTCCGAAATTAATCCGCTCGTTATGTCCATTGCGTTTCACCGTCACTGTAGCTTCGATAGTTTGACCGGGAAAGATCTCAAACACTGGCAATCCAGATTGGTCAAAATGCGGAATGGTCTTTGGGGGATGCTTAACTCCAACGAATAGTTTCGGAGTCTTGTCCAATTTCAATTCTCTGCAAAAAGGAACTGTCTGCGAGACTATTTCTGAATCAATATTCGCCGTCGCAACGACTTCTGGTTTGGCTTTCGATTCAGAATCAATTTCAAAATCATCATCAGCTCGAACGGTAAAGAAAGCACGCAACGCATTGGCTTCGATCGTAAATGGCCCGGAGGCTGTAAGTCCCTTTGGCAAATCTTTGAGTTCGAAATTGACTTCGCCTGCAAAGTTATCAATCCTGTCGATCTCGACACCCATTCGCTTGAAACCACCACGCATCAGCGTCGGATTGTCGTCAACGATTTTTCGGATCTTGAAAGAAGGTGATTCACGGCGGACGGCGAGCTCGTACTTGTAATCGTCTCCGTGAAATCCTCTCGCGTCTCGTACACGAACAACAAAGTCGTTTGTCGATGGGGCGGTAAACGTGAGTCGAGAATTTGTTCCAAGTTCACGTTGGCCATCATCGTCATTTTCATAATTTAAAAGAAACTGAGGAAGTCCGGTGGCTGGAAATTGGCTTCCTGGTGGATGAGCTTCAACGACGAAGCACGGTTCTTGAAGTGCGTGAGCGATCGCCGTCGTGTCAAACATTGTCTGGCGTTTCCCATAGTTCGGATAAACGTTGTAGCCAGAGTCAGGCCCGCGCGGGTAATGATAAAGCCTCACAACTTCGCCATTGCAGTAGAGCAACTGATTAAGCTTCATCTCCTCCCAGTTGAAAACGCGAAAGTCATCTGCTTGAGTGGAGTTCTTGCCGCGAAACGTAAAATAGGAATCGCGAACGGCGCGAAGCAAGACGCGAGGAACGGGCTGATGATCCGAATCGAGAATCGAAATTTGTGTATCGATGGGCGAATCTTTATCGGCCTTGGCTTCAATGATCCAACGTTCACCTTGAATGGCGTGAAACGCAAAATCGTTGAACTGTTGATCCAGATCCTTGATCGCTCCGTCCGTTTTAAACGGAGCCTCCATCACTTTGATGGCACCACCGGTTTGAGTGACATCGGGTTTTGTTGAGGTGACGATTTTCGATTGGACGCGATTTTCAATGCTGAGTTGCTCTTTCGGCCAATCTACAATTTTGAGTTGTCCCGACATCATGCCAATCGCCATTTTGGATTCGCATACGTCAAAAGCTTGAACACCTGAGTCGTTTTTAATCAGGTGACGTTGAGTTAGAGTCGCATTGTCCCAGATTTTGATTTCACCATCGCTTCCGACGGAAACTAAGTGCTTGCCCATGGGATGAAATCGCAAAATTTCAATCGCAGCTTTATGTGCAAATCTCGCCAAAGCCAAGGGGTTCGTTTGGTCGGGATCGCTCGAGATCAATTCCCACTTTCGAATTCGATTGTCCTCGCCACCACCAACGAAATGTTTGCCATCGGGACTTATCGCAACCGCGTACTGCTCTTTCAGCGGTTCGCCTCGGGTATCAAGTCGCATGGCGTCTGACGTTCGCCAGACTTTTACGGTCGCATCTGCACTGGCGGTTACCAAGCGATCGCCAGTCGAATCAAAAGCGTTTTGAAAAACTGCATCGTTATGTCCAACGAATTCACGAACTGGTTTGTTGGAATCGACTTTCCATAACACTGATTTTCGGTCGTACCCAGCCGTCGCCAGCCACTTTTCATCGTTTGAAACGGCAACAGAGTAAACGATGTCTCGGTGATTTCGAAATCGAGCTGTGACCGAACCATCTGCCATCTGAAATAGAATCGCTTCTCCGTAAAGTCCGGCAACTCCGGTTCCAGCAATCAGCTTCGAATCGTCTTGAAGAAAGGAAAGCGACGTGACTTTTCCAGGTAGGTCCTTGATCGTTCGAATCGTTTCGTCGCCGCTCCTAATTTCAATTGAGCCAAACCGACCAACCGCTAGTTTTTTTCCGTCTTTTGAAAACGCAAGCGCCGTGATGGGGCTGACATCTACGGTTGATTCGATCGACGGTGTGTCAAGTTT
>CAYMFZ010000361.1:0-5000 GCA_964389585.1 uncultured Pirellulaceae bacterium
GTTCGGTGCGAGAGGGTTCACGTGTAGCCGGCTTTTCCGTCCAGTCTGTTGTCGGTTCAGCGATATCCGCGCGAGGTTCTCGCTCATCAACGATTCCAAGTGAAAAAGTTGGTGTTTTTACTTTCGCGTCAGTTCGTTGAGGTGAACTTGCTGGTGTTTGTCGTGCTCGGTTAGCCAGAGCCAATGCGGAGGCCAATTCCTCAACGTCGCTCGTTGGCGAATCGAAAGCTCCGTTGGTACTGTCAGAAAGGTCACTCACATCTGGCATCGAAACGACGACTGCCTCCTGAGTAACTGGCGAGTCAACAGGCGTCTGCGAGTTGGTGGCCTGCAACCACATCCGTCCGACTTGGCTCGTGACGGTACTCGAATCACTATGAGGATGAGAGGTTTCAGGATTCATTTTCAGTCACTGCTTCGGCGGAGAGGATTCTGTAAACTGAGAGAATTCTATTAACGGAGAGGGTTCTATTAACGGAGAATTCTTTTGGGCGGGAGAATGAAGTAAAGACAGGGATTCGTACAGGTCATTCTTGCGAATTTGAAATGTCACGAAGTTGGTCAAACAACTTTTGGTAATCCATTCGTTCCGCGCGTCCCGTCGACACAGGAGTCGTTGGGAACGGAACAACTGGCTCGGCATGCGATTCAGTTGATTCAGATTTGACTGGTTGTTCCATTCGATTGACGATAATCATTTCGCGATCGTCTTTTGCTTCGTTTGGTGAATGAGAGGATTCACCACCAACTCCCTCGTCCATCTTTATCGACGCTGGGTCTTGGCTCACGGTTGCATCACGTTGTTGCGAAAGTGCGTTCTTTTGTTCAAGGATTTCGTTGAGTATTTGCTGTGATTCATCGAGTGCCGCACTTTGTCGATCAAACTCGGAGTCATAGCTAGTTGATTCACCTGCCACTGGTTCAACTTGTGGCTCTGCATTTGGTGTATCGTCTTGCAATGAATTGCTGTCGGTAGATTCGGTTTCATGTGAAACAGCGTTGGACAGATTCAGCCGCTTCAAGATTTCGGCAGCTTGATGTTGGATGTCAGGCGATTCGGCTGCGGAAACATGTTCATGCAGTTGCTGGCCTTCCTCTTGATTGTCTTGGGTAGAATCAGATTGCAAATTGCTCTGACTGTCGTGAGTTTCAAGTTGGTCGCTGTCGGAAGGCTCAGAAGTCTCGGCGAAAGTCGGTTCGGCTACTTCAGCTTCATCAGAATTCAATTCGCTGTTTTGCTCAAACGTCGGAAACGTTTCTTCTGGCTCGGCCGAATCCTGAGATCCCATTTCCATGATTGAGCTATGTTCAGATTCTTCTGTTGAACCCCCTTCGTTGGGCAATTCTGATTCTGAAACAAACGTGTAACCTGAAACTTGGGTGGATGCTTCTTCGCTCGTTTCTTCCTGTTCATCGTTGGGGCGAAGCATCGAAAGCTCTTCCGATGTCACGGACAAAGAGCTTTGGTTTTGATGAGCGACAAAGGGAGCAAACCGGTCGATCAAGTTCTCTTCTTCGGCGAACTGCTCGCTGAAAGGGTCGACGGTTTCCACGGGCTGGCGAAGTTTTGGTGTCGGCTCTTCCATGGGCTCTTCAGTCGATTCTTTGGCAACAGTTTCGCTATGTTCGATGTCCACTGTTTCAACCATTTCGACAGGATGATCTTGGGAATGGCTTTCGCTGTTTTCAAATTCCTGATCCGCTTCTGAGGTAGGATCATCGTCTTGGATGTGGCTGTCTGAATCTTCGTGATCATCAACTACGCCGAAAACAGAGCCCTCGACTTCGTTCTTGGCGACGCCGATTCCAGCAAACGCTGACTCTTGTTCCTCTTCGACTTGCTCAAAAATCTGCTGTTGTTCATCTTCAAGGTCTTCGATTGAAGCAGAACTTGTCGCATCCTCGTCCGAGATCGGATCCACATCGACATTGCCGAAAACGGCTGCCAGTTCGGCTGCCATGTCGTTTGTCGATTCGCTGGTTTCGAGCTCGGAGCAGGTTTCCTGTGCAGGCTCTGAATCAGTCGAGCTTGTCTCGCAATCTGATTCCAATTGCGTGGATAGACTGCTTGTTGATAGGGACTCATTTGATTCGATATCGATCAACGAGTTGACTTCTTCTTCGACAGTTGAGCCACCGCCCAATCCTACGAAAGTTTCTTCCGAATCGTCCGCTGAAGTTTCCTCGGATACGACTGCTTCATCGGCAGCTTCAACGTGTTCCTCTTCCTGTGTTATGTCGGATTGAAACTCGAGGGACTCTGACTCGTGGTCCCATGATTTTTCCATAGGTTCAGTGGCAGATTGGGAATCGGAATCAGATTGTGAAACCGCGAATTCGAGAATTTCGGAATCACTCGATTCGGTCTCATTTGAATCGGATTCCTCCAATTCGCATTCGCCCAATTCGGATTCACACGCAGGTTCGGTTGATGAATCGACTTCGGATGAACTTTCGACAGAGTCCGTTTCACCGTGAAACATTTCGTCTGATGCCGATTCGTCGTCCAATTGTCCGAATTCGATAACCGTCCATTGCTCATCTGTTTCGAGCGCAGCGGTTGTCGATTGTTGATCCTGGTTGGATCCCGACTTGCGAGTTCCAGGAATGCACTGAACGTCAGCCCAGGCATCCTCGATGCAATCCGCTGAGACGACTTGGAGACCATGGGTGGCCGCGACGATCAAAGCTTGGTCACAAACTTGGTTGATCAAACGTGGGCAGCCGTCTGAAACTTCGTGAATCGCTTTAAGGCTTTCAGGTGCGAACAGTTCCGCACCTGATCCACCAACTCGGTCGATATGCTCAGTCACATAGTTGGCAGTCTCGTCGCGACTCATATTCTGAAGGTAGCAACGAGCGGCAATTCGTTGATTGAAAGAATCAAGTTTTGGGTCGTTGAGATTTTCTTCAAGGCGCTGGCTTCCTGCCATAACCAATCGAACTCGGGGTTGGCCGTCACGAACAAAATTCATGATCAGCCGTAGTTCATCCAGCAAGTCAGTCGAAAGTGAGTGGGCTTCATCGACTAAAAGCAAAACCCCGTTGGGGCAGCGTTCACTTGGGCTGAGAAAATCCATCAGCTCAAACCGCAAATCCGATTCCTGATCAGCCTTAAATGGCAATTGAAGTTCGAACAAGATGCTTTGCAACAGTTCACGTCGATCGCCCAATCGAGCGCAAGCCAAATTGACGACATCGAATTGCGATTGATATTGTTCTTCCAACGACGCCAGCAAAAGTGACTTACCAGTTCCCGTGCCACCGACGACGATTACCGGGCCCGAGGCGCGATCAATACAGACGCGGGCTTGTCCCAAGGCGTTATGAATCGCATCGCCAGCAAAATAATGCTTAACGTAAGGCGTTGCTGTGAACGGGCGAGCGTTGAATTGAAATACTTGTTCGTACATGACGACATCCTGTCGAAGTTTTTAAGACGCGACGCAATTGATTTAGGAATTAGTATCCAGCGAATATGCGAATGATTTTGGCACATCCGTAAAGTGGGTTTTCGAAAAACGTTTCCCGAACTTCCGAGTTGATCAGAATGAACCCTGCGACAACAACAAAAATTCCGAATAGACAAAGCCCGGAATAATGTGCGACTCGATTGGCCCAAGGCGTGGTTTGTTTCTTTTCAGTCGTTGACGAATCCTCGTTCTGCTGAATCTCAGCAACAATTGGAACGCCAAGTTTGGCTTCGAGCGAATTCGAACTCTCAAAACCTTTGGAAACAAATGGGTCGAGACTGAGGGCTACCATCGTGGCAACCACCAAGGAAAACATGCCCAGCAAAATCGTGCTGGGAATGCTCGGCGTTCCATTGATCGGTCGAGTCTGACTCGTTTTGAGGTTTTTGACAGAGTGCGTACCAGCTTTTTCGTGCTTTGAAAGCAAAGTTGTTTGGATGTCGGTTCGCGTTCGAATATCGGTCAGAATCGAACGTAGCGGTTGAACGTCGATTGCTCCAATGGTCGTACTCATTTCGACTGGATCAATCGAAGTCGAAACTTTGCGTGTGCTTGATGCGTACTGAAAAGGCGTTGAGTTTGAGTCCTGTGATTCAATTGAAGTACCGACTTGTGCCAGCGACTTTTTCACATAACCAAGCTCGGTTTCGATTTGATCAACGATCCAAGTGGCTTCGTCGAGGCTTTGATCTTGTGCCGCCTTGAGTTGCTTGACTTTATTTCGTTCGTCAAAGGTCAGCTCAGCAGAAATTGGTTGTCCATCAACGTAGCTCGAGCCCTGGTTGAGTCTTTGCGCTACGCGAGCCGTTAGCAAGTTCACCAATTCTCGTTCGTCTGCTGCGCCTTGACCGTCGTACCCCAGAAGCACGGTGAGGCCGCGGCTGTGTCGATTGATTCCCATCATGAGGGCGTTGCGAATTGAGTCGTGATCGCGAAATTCAATTTGTTTTGTTTGAGGCTTGCCTGCGGCTTCGATTTGGGCGACGAGCGACTCAAGGCGTTCGTCAGTCGTCTCTTGATTCAGGATTTCAGAGAGAGTCGATTCGAGTTTATCGCTTGCGGCGGCATCGGCTTCGCCTTCGAGTTTGATCGACGCCACACTGCGAAAGGTTGTTACTGAAAAAGGCCATATCAGGCAGGTCAATACAAACACAGTGAGACCGGTGACCAAAAACGCAAAGATACGTTTGTGGAATTCGGTTTTCGACAAGAGTTCTGTTTTTTTGATATTTGTTTTCACGGTTAGGCTCGTACTGCATTTTGGGCGCAATGGCTCCTACTTCTAAGGGATCGCACCATTTGGATATTCGACGAAGCCGATCGTCGTGCTTGAGTCAGTTTGTGCCGATTAGCCGGATTGGACGGATTAAGTTGGCCGCTAGCAACGCTTCGCGAGCACTCTTTTCGAATTGAAGAGAATAGCAGCGAGCGTGAGTACGTAGTTGGAGTGTAGGAAGGCACGGCAGTGAATGCCGCGGGCGAATCCAGGATTATGCCTCGCGGGTCCACGAACACGAAATAAGGCAT
>CAYMFZ010000361.1:5010-6299 GCA_964389585.1 uncultured Pirellulaceae bacterium
TGAATCAAAGCGAACATTAGATGGTTTTCCACGTTGTTAACAGATGAACTGCTTGGAGGCTGAACGGCTTGGAGCCAGTTTAGGTCTACGACGAGATTTCAAAAGCCACGGATGAAACACAGATGTTCACGGATGTAGGCGGAGTGAGGGCGCTGCGAGAGTAAAGGCTGCCAAGGCAACGGACTTGAGGGCGCAGCGGTCATTCGGAACTGATGGCGAATCGAAGTCTGTTCGCAGCCAGTACCGTCGTATTCTAGGTCAAGCATTCGAGCAGGCTTAACTTCGCTAGTGCAGTGTTACGTCTTGGATTTGTGTTTGTTTGTAGTGGATGAGGCTACGAATTCTTTGCTCGCCTGCATCCGGGACTCGTCACCTCGTCCACTACACTAAAATTGAGTTTGCACAATGCACTAGTAAGGTTTGTTGTGCAACGAACAAGCGAAATTGCTTCGATGCTTTTCCGCATTGACCACAACTCGAACCGAGGTTGAGTACAAGTGTATTCGGGGTCAATCAATTGATTTTCAATCACGATTAAGTTCACTCACTTGCCATGATGAATGTGAACTCGAATTTGAATCGAAATCGCTTTGCGGACGCGTTCACGAAGGTTCAATGGCGGGAGCTCTGTCGACCGAACCGCCTGAAGGACCAGAGTTTGGATCGATACCGACTGTATCTGTTCCGTGCGGCGCTGGGTTCTGGTGAGCAGGGTGAGTGGCCGCGCTCTTAACTGCAACCAGCGTTTCGAAAACGCCTTGCTGGACGACTTGATCGGATTGATTCAAAAGCTTGCGAAGCCAAATGACTTTGCCGGTACGACGCCCGGAAGGGATTGTCTCCAAGCAAGTCGTTTCAACGTAAACCGTGTCGCCAAAAAAGAGAGGAAGATTGAACTCCCAGTTACGTACCGCAGTAAACGCCAGAGTGTTTACGCTTGGAAAATAACTACCGAGCCCAGCAACCCAAGAGAGTCCAAGCAAACCATGAGCAATCGGTTGCCGGTAATGACTTTTGGAAGCAAAGTCATAGTCCACATGAAGTGGATTGAAGTCGCCAGTCATTGTGGCGAATTGAATTACGTCCGCTTCGGTGACGGTGCGACGTGGGCTAACCCAAACTTGTCCCACTTCGATGTCATCGAAAAAAAGCGGTGAATCCATTCGTAAACGTCCATGATGATACTTGAAACATTCCGAACGTTTCACAAGCCGCATGAAGGTCGGTACCGCGTCAAAGACACGGTCCGAAAAAAGTCGGGGTGAAAGGATTCGAACCTTCGACCCCCT
>CAYMFZ010000362.1:0-5434 GCA_964389585.1 uncultured Pirellulaceae bacterium
TTCATGTACTTGTTGGCGGCTGGGCAATGCTTGCCACAATGTTCGCTTCCATCGTGATGGTTACCACGGCGCACCAACGCGAATCGCTCCCAAGTCTTGTCAAACGATTTTGGATTCCCTTCGCGATCGGAATCGGCCTCTCATTGCTGGGCGCAATCCCTCCTTTGCTCGCGGACCAAGCCTTAAACGACAACATCTCGATCGCCGCCAGAAGTATCTATGTCAATCATCGAATCGCTCACCATTTGAGCTTTGATGCCTTTCCAGTAATCCACGTCGCGAGATTTATTGGAGTTTTACTTTTTTGGATTGGCTTAAGTCGATGGCTTGCGACACGAAGTCATTTCCATGCGCGACGACTCCGCCCGTTGTTTCTTTTTTGCTACGGAAGCCTGGTAATTTCGTTCTGCGGACTCGTATTAAGCGGACTCGCTCAGCAAGGTGGGCAGTACTCGATTGTCAGCGAGGGGCTCTTGCGATTCTATTGGTTCCGACTTGCTGATTTTTCACTTTCCATGACAACGGCAATGGCTTGTTGCGCCGTTGCGTGCGTTCTCATTAAGTCCAATAAACGAACCACGCAATTTAGTTGTGTGACTTGCTTCGTTTGCATCATCGCCGCAAGCGCTGTTGTGATCTATGAAAAGAATTTGGATCCGCGACCGCGTGCAGACCGTCGCTCGCTGCCAAGCTACATGGACGACGAGTCAAGAACGATTGCGACCTACCGAAACTGGAAACGTGTTTGCAAGTGGATCAACGAAAATACCCCGACCGATACGGTATTTATCACACCGCACGAGCAGCAGACGTTCAAGTGGTACACGGGCAGAACAGAAGTTGTTTGTTGGAAAGATGTCCCGCAGGACGCGGAAGGAATTCTCGATTGGAACCAACGACTGCTTGAACTTTACGTACCGCAGCGACGATACGAAGCGGGTTTGATGTCGTTCTCAGATTCGCAATTGCGCGAGATGGCGAATCGATACGGAGCGGATTACTTGCTTGTTCCGCAACGACACGTTGATTTTGCGAGGGAACCAACAGATTTGAAACAGGTTTATCCGAAAGACGCAGACGAAAAATCAACCTACGTCGTGTATGAGTTTTAGGTTTCTGCTTTTTTGACTTAACCTAAAACGCGTGAGCCGTTGGCCCCATACCGGTTTGCTGCGACCCTTTCATGTCGGTCGTTGAGTGGCCCATTTTCCGGTGGTGTCGCTGTCGCTCAACCACCGGCTAATTGCTGCAATCCTTTCAGGATAGGTCGAAATAAATCTCCAGTCAGCGCCAGAAACCATTTAGGTAGGCTCTCGGATACTTCGATCCATGTAACGTAACAAAGGATAAAGGAAGTACTCAATTACTTTTCTTCGGCCAACTTTAATCTCTGCCGTCGCCGTCATTCCTGGCATCAAACGGAAGTTATCGGGAACGTGGTTAAGTTGATTTGCGTCCATGATCGATACGCGGGCTTTATAAGTTGTGATCCCAAGTGGAGCACCGCCGGGAGCCTGTTTCTCAAAAGAGCCTTCGCTGATTGTCCGAATGACACCATCCAGCGTTCCATGCTTTTGATATGGAAACGAAGAAAGCTTTACGCGAACGTCGCTTCCCGATGGAAGCTCTCCACTGCTAATCTCTTTTTTCCCAGCGGTATTCAACAAAGCGATATCTTTTCCTTGGACTTCAACTTCAACTTCCATCGGCACGCCGATAGGAATGAGTCGAAACAAAGGCTCGCCCGGTTGTGTCGTTGACCCTACCGAAACTTCGGCGACCTCAAACACAACAAATTCTTTGTAAGGCAAGTCATCTGGAACTACCAACTCGACAAATTCATTCGAGCGATTCGCCTTATTAAGTTCCTGTTGAATACCCTTCAATTCATCTTTGGCAGCAACCAAATCGGAAACGGTCTGTGTACGCCATTGAGCGACGAAAGCCGCTTTCTCGGCCTTGCTAGACTCAATAGATTGGACCAGTTCTTTTTGTCGGCTGAGAGTACCGAGCGCCTTCATCGTGGCTTCGATCGTTTGAAGTTCGCGACTCAAGACATCTTGGCTGGATTTACTTCCACTAACGGCCAGCTTTTTGATTGTCTCTTCGAAGTCTGAAAACTTCTTGTATGCAATCTTATTACCTTTGATCTCGACGGCGTTGTTTTCTTTTTGCACTTCGTACATTTGCTGCTGCGCGGATAGTTTCCCAAGCTGTGCGAGATAGTCACGCTTTCGTTCGGCAAAAACCTGATACTGCATCAACCAATCTGGATCGTTGTCAAATCCATCGATCGAAAATTCACGCATTTCATGTTCTGCGGATAATCTAGCGATCATGGCCGATAGAGATTTCTCTTGGGCCTTCAATTGATTGACGTCGGCGGCTGAGAAAGTTGGATCTACCGTGGCGATCACGAATCCAGCGGAGACTCTGTCGCCAAATTTTGCATTGATCGATGCAATCGGCGACGCAAGTTTCGAATCGATAACAACAGCAGACTCGGTATTAACAAGTTGGCCTTCGGCGGTCACAATTTGATCGACTTCGGCCCAACTTGCCCATGCGACAGCGGTGATCATCAACAACACGACGACGTAGAGAGTCCATCGCGCGCCACCAGGCACCGAACGTTTTTCAATTTCGACTGCATCGGGTTGAAACTCAATCAAAAGCGCATCGTTGTTGGTTCGCTTCCGCTGTGACTCAGTACGAGCTTCGCGGCGGCGACGTTGACGTTGCTCTTTGACGGATTCTTCCGCTACACCCGTCCCATTTGCTGATTCCATAGCTCTTGATACACCTTACATCGGTCAAGCAATTGGCGATGGGTTCCCATCGCTTCGACTTTGCCACGCTCCAAAACAATGATCGCATCACAGTCAACAAGCGTCGACAAACGGTGTGAAACCAAAATCACAGTTCGACCATTGGCAATGGTCTTTAAGTTATGTTGAATGATCGCTTCACTCTCAGGATCCAAAGCGGAGGTCGCTTCGTCGAAAATCAAGATTCGAGGATCTTTGAGTAACGCACGGGCGATCGCCAAGCGTTGTTTTTGTCCACCTGAGAGATTGGATCCGTTTTCTTCAAGCATCGTGTCGTAGGACTGCGGCATCCGCTCAATGAACTCAGCCGCGCCCGCCATCTGTGCAACGTAGACGATTTCGGAAAAGCTGCTGTTCGGCTTGGCCATCGCAATGTTTTCGCGAACGGTGCCACGGAACAGGAAATTATCTTGAAGTACGACACCAATGTTGTGTCGAACGTGGGCGATGTCGAGTTCTCGCAAGTCAAGCTTGTCGATTCTCATCAAGCCACCTTGTGGTTGATGCATGCCCTGCATCATTCGTGTCAGCGTCGTTTTACCTGAACCACTGCGACCGACAACGCCGACGACTTTACCCGCAGGAATCTCAAAAGTGACTCCGTCCAAAGCTGGTGGCAATGTTGGAGCATACTGGAATGTAACTCGTTCGAATTCAAGGTGTCCTTGAATCGCAGGTCGAAGTCCCTGACCGATGCCAGCTTCTTCATCACGATTCATCACGGTACCAAGCATGCGAACTGAAAGTGCACATTGCTGGTACGAATGAACGAGGCTAACAAGCTGAACCAGTGGTCCGGTAACGCGGCCTGAGATCATTTGGAAGGCGACAAGTTCACCGACCGATAATTGTTTTCCAATAACAAGTGAAGCTCCCCACCAGACAACAATGACGGTTAGTAGTTTCTCAAGGAATTTTGAGATGGTCGTCGCTGTGATCGAGATCTTGCCGACCTTAAACTGCATCGCAACCGCTTGAGCCGAGCTCTGGTCCCAGTTCTTACGCTGGACTGGCTCCATGCTGAGCGCTTTGACCGTATGGATTCCGTGGATGGTCTCAACCAACATTGCCTGTCGTTCACCTTCAGCGTTATAAAGCGCTTCCAATCGACGACGATAGGGGCCGAGAAGAACACCGATGTTGATCGCCAACAACAGTGAAAAGAACAGAACAACGCCGGTTAATGTCGGGCTGTAGAAAAACAGAATCGGCAAGAAGATTAACAATGCTGTCGAATCGAGCATCGTCAGAAACAAGTTGCCTGTCAGAAACTCTCGAATCTGATTGGTTTGCTGCATGTGCTTTGTCAGCACACCCGCCGTGATCTGTTCGAAAAAGTCCATTGGCAAACGGAGCATGTGCCCGAACGTTCGCGTGGCAACTCGGATGTCGATCTTGCTGGTCGCGTGCAACAACAGGTAACTTCGCAGGTAATTGAGCACCGCGTCAAAACCTAATGCACAACAGATTCCGATGGTCAGAACCCGCAGTGTTTCCAGCGCCGAGTTGACAAGGACTTTGTCAATCACGATTTGAAAGAACAATGGGACGACGAGCGCGATCAAGTGAATGAATAGCGCGGCGACGGCAACGTCAGTGAAGGCGGTTCGTTGCTTGAAGATCTCAGGCAAAAACCACTTCAAGCTGAACGGTTGATTTTGATCGAACATTGAGAATTTTCGCTTGGCGAGAATGACTTCGCCCTTCCACGACTTCTCAAATTGCTCTTGGCTTAAATAGACAAATCCTTGTTGATCTGCCAGCGGATCAAAGACCGCCATTTGTTCGCTCGCGACGCCTTGCTCGTCTTGAACTTGGCGAAGACCAACGAGGATCACGAAATTTCCGTTGCTTAATCTCGCCATCGCCGGAAACGCTTGACCCATTTTCCGGAATTGCTTCCAGTTGAGCCGAGCGTGTTTTGCCTTGAGGCCAATGTCTTGGGCGATGCGCAGAACTCGACGCAGCGAAGGCTCTTCGTCTTCCAATGAGTAGTCGTGGATCAATCGGTCGGCGCTGACTTCAAGACTGTGGTGTCGCGCGATTAACGCCAGACATTTAAGCGAAGTGTGATGTGCCTTGTTTTCGACTTCTGCCGGCTCGTTTTCGTTTTGGTTTGTCCCAACCGGTTCGTCATCGTTTGGAACGTCCTCATCTCGCCCGAAATCTCTATTGGCATCGTTGTTGTTTCCATCATCGCCCGAACCCGCCGTAGCAGAACCAGCCAAAACCATTCCTGGAGCCAGCACACCTGATCCTGGCGTTGACGTTGAAGGAACTGAGTCAACGATTGGGTCCTCTGGTGTCTCTACGACTTCAGCATGATCACTAGAAAGGCTTGCTGGACTTACGATGTCGTAGTCCACAGGCTGTGATTCAATGGAATCAACGTCGGATGAGATTTCACCATCGAAGGGCGTATCGTACTGCGCGTGATCGTATCCCGATTCTTCGACCTCGTTTGAATTCGCGTCATCGCGATTCAATTCGTCTTCGGGGTCATAGCCTTCAAAGGCTTCGGAGTAATCTGGATTGTTGTTATCCGACATTTGATATTTCGCTTCGAAACGTTTCAATAATCGCTAAGGCGTCGACCATTATTTGAC
>CAYMFZ010000362.1:5444-6274 GCA_964389585.1 uncultured Pirellulaceae bacterium
CTGGTGGGTCATTTAACGATTTGATTTAACGATTTGATTTATCGATTTGACTTAACGATTTGACAAAGGGGGAGTCAGTTCCTGTCCGCATTTTTCCGTTGTTACGGAATCAGACAAGCAACCGGTCGCTGAATTCGTCTAGTTGTGGAGCAAAAGTGTAGGACACAGTTAAAGACATTTATGCGTTTGGACTGGAATTCGAGGGCGAAGTTCCAATTTTCGCGACGCTTGCATCGATTAAAAAACCCCGTCAGCATGCTGACGGGGTAGGAAGTTTCTAATTGTAACGATTGGGGACTATGCAGGAGCCACGATGAATCCACCGTTTTGACCGATGTCTTCGGTGACACGGTACCGTCCTGGCGAACTCGTTGCGATGTTATACAGCGACAACAAGTCGATATCTCCACCGATTTGAGCACCAAGAAGTCCATGAATTCTCATTAGTTCGACTTCAGATCCAGCCACGCCCATGTCAACGACGCTGACGGTGCCTTGGCCTTCGCCTTGGTCAAGCGTCAGATCAATTCGAAGCTCGTTGCCAAATCGGCGAACTGTAAAGTCGTCTTCAAGTGAGTCAATGGAACCCGATGGATCATAGAATTCAACTATGTCGACGCCGCCGTTACCTTCTTCACGGACATTGTCACGTCCATCACCAAGGCTCCACTGGTAGGTATCATCGCCTTCCCCACCTCGAAGCACATCGTCATCTCCACCACCACGTAAAACATCGTTTCCGCGATTGCCGAATAGAAGGTTTCTAACTTCGGTTCCGCGAATCGTATCGTTACCCGATCCACCACGAGCATTTTCGATCTCAGTTAGGT
>CAYMFZ010000363.1:0-4503 GCA_964389585.1 uncultured Pirellulaceae bacterium
GTTGAATAGAGTTTGATGGCCAACACGAGTTTATGCCATTCAACTAAGAGCCTTTCCCAAGAGCTGTGAGCCGTTGGCGCTAGCCACGGGCCAATCCAACGAATGGCTTGTTTTGCTGATTGTCCCGGCCCGAGACTAGCGCCTACGGCTCACTTCTGTTTGAGTATCTCGGTTTTGGGATAGGTTCTAAGAGACTATCTCTAATACATCTAAGTCGTCGGCGCTGTCCCAATGGCACTTACAAAAAGTTTAAGCCCCCTTCTTCTCGTGAATTCGGAAATTGCGAGATTGCCAATTGCGAGATTGCCACTTGGTCAAACGTCAGCCGAATTCACGAGGAGAAGGGGTTGGGGGATGAGGAGGAAAGAAATCCACCTAGATTTGGCGCTCTTCCGGTTACAGAATCAAACGGTCTTAGGCAGGCGTCTTGGGCATCCTACGAACTGCAAGAAAGCATCGAACAACCAGCTCGGTGCCTAGCCCATTCCGGACGCTTGGCGGCAAGCTCTTCATTTTCTGGCTGCTCATCGTAAGGCCGGCGTAGCACTTCCAATAAATCGCTGATCATTGAATGGTCGCCAGTTTCCGATTTGTCGATCGCCAACTGAGCCAAATAATTCCGCAAGACAAACTTTGGATTGACACGATTCATTTGGGTTCGTCGCGCATCGTCAGAAGTCCCATCGGCGCGGACTCGGGCTTGATAGTCCTTAATCCAGTTGGCGATTCGAGTCTTTACGTCACCGACAACTTCATCGGGTTTGTAATACGCATTCATCAACGGCGCTAACATTACTAACATTGCTTCATCGGATTTGGCTTCACCAGAGCAAGAAACTTCAGCCAGCTTTCGAAAGAAAATGGTCATGTCCGTTTCGGTCAAAACGAGGACTTCGAAAAGCTCTTTCTTCAAGTCTTCATCCGTCTCGGCCTGAAACTTTTTCAAGCCAAGTTTCTCGGCGACCATTTGGCTTGACCCAGCCTCCATCCGATCCAAAAAAGCATCCAAACCACTTTGTAGAAGCTCCGGTGTCTCGACGAGCGGCAAAATCGCATTTCCCAACTGGTATAGATTCCAGTGGGCAACTAAAGGCTGATTGCCGTAGCGATATCGCTTGCCAGATGCATCAGTCGTGTTCGGTGTCCAACCAGGATCGTAATCTTCAAGCCAACCGTAAGGCCCGTAATCAATTGTCAATCCAAGGATCGACATATTGTCCGTGTTCATCACGCCATGAACAAAACCGACTCTCATCCAGTGAATAATCATGTCGCAAGTTCGACGGCAAACTTCTGCAAACCATTGCGAGTAGACTTCGGGCGAGGGCTCACCCAATTCCGGAAAGTCATTTCGGATCGTGAAATCAACGAGCGTCTTTAAGTTTTCGATCTCGCCGCGAGCGGCAAAGATTTGGAAATTCCCAAATCGCTTAAACGATGGCGCGACTCGACAAACAACCGCACCCGGCTCGTATTTCGCATTACCATCGTAAAACATGTCACGCATGACTTGTTCACCTGTGAGCACAAGTGAGAGCGCTCGGGTCGTTGGCACGCCAAGATGAAACATGGCTTCGCTGCACAAGAACTCGCGAACCGAAGAACGCAAAACCGCCAACCCATCAGCCGTCCGAGAATAGGGCGTCGGCCCAGCTCCTTTAAGTTGTAACGTCCAGTGCTCACCCGACGGATTTAGAACTTCGCCCAGATTGATGGCGCGACCATCGCCGAGTTGCCCCGCCCAATTGCCGAATTGATGACCTCCATAGCACATGGCGTATGGGTCCATTCCTTCGAGCAACTTGTTGCCGCCGAAGACCTGCGCAAACTCTTCTGTCTCCATTTCATTTCGATCGAGTCCCAATAACTCAGCGACTTCGCGAGAGACACCAATCACTTTGGGTGATTTCACGGGCGTCGGATTAACGCGCGAATAACATGCCCCCATGACTTGGCGACGACCGTTAGTCAGATCGGGATCTGACGGAAGTTCGTTCGCAAAACGATTATCGAACTCTAGTTGATTTAGCTTATTCATAGAGAGGACCGACGCTCACCGGCCAAAAATCACGCGAAGTTTTTTGCAAAGTGGATTACGACAAGAATCACTATTTCTTGGTTGAACCTTTTTCTTCATCGCTCAACAGATCATGAAGCCCTTTCAGATTCAAGCCAACGCTTTCCTCCGCGTCCATCTCTTTACGATGCCCGAGGACACCAACGGGTCCTTCGTAACCGCTGCCAATGACATGGCGAATCATTTTTTCTTCGTGCGTACCGGAGCCCAATGGCAAGATCTTGTTCTCGCGTGACTTTTTGTCAACCAAATTAGCATCCACCATTCCGTTGATGTTTAGGCACAAGAGGTAAGGCTGGACCAACTTAAATCTGGCTTCGAAGTCTTCGATATCAGCATGTCCATGGTGAAAGTTGTAGACAATCCCGACGTTGTCGAGTCCGTGCTCGGTTCTCAACAGCTCGCAAACGGCAACGAGGTTTTTCGGCTCACCGGCCCAACCGCCGTGATTGTAAATTCCAAACTTCAGGCCCAGTGATTTTGCTTTTTTTGCATCCGGCAAGAATTGATCGGCAACGATCTTCACCTTCTCGTCAACAGTTCCTTCGCTTGGCTGCTGGCCGCGAAACATACTCCATATTTGCGGCGTGATCTCATGCTTCTTGATGAGTTCTTCCATTGACTCATGCCAGCCCCAAAACGCAAAGTACTCCAATCCATGCTTTTTGTAGGCGAGGATTTCATCTTCGAACTCGAGAATATGCTTTTTCCGCCAATCGTAAGCGACTCGTTTAAGCCCAAGTCGCTCAACCATTTCCGCTCGTTCCGCAGGCCCCCGATTCTTCGCATCAAATGGAACGATACACCAAACGACAAGATTCTCTTTTCTAAAGTTCTCAGGAATCTCGTTGGACTCTTGAACGACTTTCGAAGACTGAGTGGTAGGTTCTTGGATGGCGACAGTTTCAGAATGTCCAACGTCGAAAGAGACGTTTACAGTTTTTTTGACAGTTGCTTGCGTTTTCGGCGAAGCAACTTGAGCAGTAGCAAATCCCGCGAAAATCAATGAAATCCCAAGCGCAAACGTAAAGGACGAGCCCCATGCAAACACGGGGCCAAACCGAATCGTTTTTTCAAGGAACATATCGTATCTCCGTTGTTAATTTTTCGTTGCGTCGCACTAAGTCGATTGTCTCAAAAGAATTGTAGCCGATGGATCAAGCAACTGCTTTGATTTCGAGATGACGAAACTTATCTTTATGAATTCGCATTGAACGTTTGCCTGAATTAACGCAAAGCCTTTGACTGATTTGTCTTTTGAATACTCAATCGATAGTGTTCGTTGAGTCGGCGAATTTTTCACACTTACCTCTTTGTCGTTCTGACACCTTGTCGAACAACACTTCCGCCAGAGTTGGGTTTGGTTTGAAGTTTCTAAATCAAAGGGGATGAGATGTTGTTCAAATCTTTTACGTTTGCTAGTGCGCTTTGTTTGACTGTATTCGGTTTGGCCGTATGGGACTGCCAGTCTTGTACCGGACAAGTTCGCGAGATCCGTCGAGTTTTGATGAGTGACATTGGTTATGCAAGACTTGATCGGAGGGGAAATCCTGTTGTCGCCATCAATCAAAGGAAGTGTCGTCAGCTTGGGCCTGAGTTGTGTTCGTTTTTTAGAAATCACGAGTATGGGCACATTCAATTGAGGCACTTCCATCGAAACATCAGTGTCCAACAAGCCGAAGCAGAAGCGGATTGTTTCGCCGCGCGAAACTCCTCACCCCAAGCCAATCTGGCAGCCCGAAAGTACTTTGCGGGTGGTCGTGGTGGAACTCGTTTACATGGAACGAGTGGTCAGCGTGCAGCGCGGGTGGCAAACTGCGGGATGCGAAATCGGCGTTGATTAGGTTCAAACGAAAGGCTTTTCTGGAAGTTTGGCAGAATTGAGCGGCAATACGGAGCGGCAAAATAGGCTTTAAAGGGACACCTCTACTTCAAGCTTTTAGGGTAGCTCCTGAGCGTCAACGCAGAGCCCGAGTGTTATGCCCGAGCGTGCGGCTCCTAGTGCGGCGTGCAAGGCTGATTTCTACCACCGAAACACATATCGGCTGATTTCAGCTCCAGAGTTACTGCGATAGGGACTTCATCAATCGATACAACATCGTTCCTGACCATCGATAGTCGTTGATCACTCCGTGGTCAAAACGGAACCACCAAAAGATTCGACAACTTAAGAGATTGATGAGTCCCTACGCAGTTCACGATATGATTGCGGAGCAATCAACGACTATCGATACACTCGGGTGGACTACGTGCGATCGTTAGGCACTTGGTTTCGCACCTACCTCAACGAAACGATATCCGAAACGATCCGTTTCACCAACCGACTTAGCCGCAATATCGAAACTACTCACAGAAGTCGTTCGGCCGGTCCGACCATCGATAGTCGTTGATCACTCCGTGGTCAAAACGGAACCACCAAAAGATTC
>CAYMFZ010000363.1:4603-6268 GCA_964389585.1 uncultured Pirellulaceae bacterium
GACAACTTAAGAGATTGATGAGTCCCTACGCAGTTCACGTTATGATTGTGGAGCAATCAACGACTATCGATACACTCGGGTGGACCACGTGAGATCGAAAAGCACTGCATTTCTCGCACGTACCCTCACTAAAAATTTATCTTCTTGAATCATCTTTTCCAATCATCGAAACATCGTTTTTTAAACTCGCCAAACCTAACCGCAAGAATTCAAAACCCAATCGGCTTTCCAAGCTGATTCGCATGCGACTTAAACGCGGCGGGGAGAGACTCAACAATATCCGAAGCGATCAAACTCGTTTCACCAACCGACTCAGCCGCGAAATCACCAGCTACTCCATGCAGATGAACGCCCAAAGACGAAGCATCAAACGGGGTTAGTCCTTGTCCGATCAACGATGTAATCACGCCAGTCAACACATCACCCGAACCGGCTGTCGCCATCCCGGGATTGCCCGTGTCATTGCGAAAAATATTCTTGCCATCGGTTACAAACGTTTGGTTACCTTTAAGAACAACAACGACGTTCGCCGACTCGGCAAGTTGCGTTGCTGCGGCTTCCATTTGAGCACGGTTGGTTATTTTTGCTCCTGTCAGCCTTTGAAATTCACCCGGATGAGGTGTCAAGACGCGTTGTCCCTCGTGCTGAGCCAGATCCGCTTTTTCGTCAGCGAGTGCGTTGAGGCCATCTGCGTCGACAACCATAGGCTGCGCGACTTCCGAATACATTTTTTTTACGATCCATTTTTGGGCATCACCTCGACCCATCCCCGGGCCAATCGCGACCACATCCGCCCAATCTGCGTGATGGGACAACGCTCCTTCGGATGCGCCGTGAAAGTAATCACCTTCAGCAAGACAACCGATCGTCATCAAGCATGGGTTGATCGAACCGACGATCGACTGAATCATTTCCGGCACGGCGACTTTGACCAATCCGGAACCAGAACGCAGCGACGCCAATCCGGCCAATGAAACCGCCCCCGCCATTCCCTCGGATCCGCCAATGGCAAGCACTCTCCCAAAGTCACCTTTATGGGCCTCGATTGGTCGTTTGGCGATCTTTGTCAACGACGCCGTCGTCTGCTTTGTCGAACCTGTTTTGGCTTGCTCATTGGGCTTTCGCGTTTCCGCTCCAGACATAACCAAATCGGTAAACTCTTTTAAGCTGATTCGCCCGGCGCGAAACTGTTTCGCGGCCTGTTGAAAGTCATGTGAATTGATCATGGCGTTTTTCAATGAAGTCGATTGAATGTATTCAAATAGCGTAGCGTTTCTCCGATGTTACAAGTGGCGCGATTGAACTACAATCGTACTTTCGAATTCAGCCAGCCAATAGGTTTCAAATAGATTCAGGTCTGTCGCACGACCGACCGGGCTTCAATTTCAAAGGTAAAGACAAGATGACCAGTTGCGTAGTTGCTTATTCAGGCGGTTTGGACACGTCAGTGATTTTGGGTTGGCTGATGGACCAAGGCTACGAATGTCACGCAGTTTATGTGGACCTTGGACAGCCGTGCGAAGACCGAGCAGAGATCCTCAAGAAAGCTGAAGATGCGGGTGCGAAATCGGCTCGCATCGTTGACGCCCGCGAAGAGCTTTGCCGCGATTTTGCCTTTCCGGTTTTGGCTTGGCAAGCGAAATATGAAGGCCCCTATTTGCTAGG
>CAYMFZ010000364.1:0-1214 GCA_964389585.1 uncultured Pirellulaceae bacterium
GTTCATAGTCTTGCCCCCGATGCTTGATCTTCATCGCAACGGCGCGGGCCTTGATGGTGATTCCGCGCTGGCGCTCAAGTTCCATGTCGTCGAGAACCTGGTCCTGCATCTCTCGTTTCTGCACCGTTCCCGTGTGCTCGAGCAAACGATCGGCAAGTGTACTTTTGCCGTGGTCGATGTGAGCGATAATGCAAAAGTTGCGAATGTTTTCCGTTTTGATTTTGGCCATCAAAATTGAAGCTTAAAAAGTGAATCGGGTCTTTAAGAAGTTCATCTATGAGATGCCGCGGGCTAACTGGCGGCTTGTGCGTTCAAACGGAGGAGACTCGTTTGTGACTGGCTGCGAAATGCCTCAGAAACTTCTACTTTAGGAAGCATTACTAATAGTGTATTGCCCCGATTTTTGATAGTCCTGTTTTCACAATCTACCCCGTGAAACTGCACAGAAGCGTTGTTCTTGGAAGCCTTCACACACAAGGGTGATCCACGTCGTCGGCCTCGCCAAGCGTCACACAATCTGCTGAACTGATTCGAAAGTGATTGCCGCTAACCTTTTTCGAGTCTGTCAATTCTGCCGGAAGTGAACACATCCAAAGAAAATCAATTGCATGCTGCTCGCCCCAGAACCTCGTCCATCAACTCGGCCCATTCGGCTTGGTAACTCGCGGCAAACTCGACTATCATTTTCTCCCATCTCACACCCCAACCATTCCAAGAAGACAACATGTCCGGAGTTTCAAAAACAATCGCAGTCGGCTCCAAGAACCCTGTCAAAATCCAATCAGCCATCAATGGTTTTGAAGCGATGTTTCCGACAATCAAATTTTCAGTTCAATCGTTCGACGTTCCATCGGGCGTCAGCGATCAGCCAATGAGCGACGAAGAAACGCGACGCGGCGCAACCAACCGCGCCAAATCGTTAAAAAGCGTAGCCCCTGCTGCCGACTACTTCGTAGGAATCGAAGGCGGAATCGAAGTCATCGACAATACGTTTTTTGCGAACGCATGGATCGTAATCCTCGACACCGACGAGAATGTTGCACAAGGAAGAAGCGGCTCGTTTGCACTTCCACCCAAAGTCAAACAACTCGTTGAGTCAGGTATCGAACTTGGCCACGCGAATGACGAAGTCTTTAGTGAACACAACTCCAAGCAAATGGGCGGTGCGGGTGGTTCACTGACTTGCGGATTGATTTCGAGGCAATCTCTTTATG
>CAYMFZ010000364.1:1224-6259 GCA_964389585.1 uncultured Pirellulaceae bacterium
CGATGGGACTGGCTTTAATCGCCTTTCGACAGCCGGATCTTTTCACTTAAACGGACGCAATTGAACGCTTGCGATTGGCTTTCAACTTCAGGCTTTCAACTTCGCTGGCTTCTTTGATACTGAGTCCTTGCCAATCCCGCGGCCCCAACGAAGCCTGCTTCCGATCCCAATTGAGCAAACTCGACAATCAGTCGTTCGCCCAAAACCGGAAACACCAATCGTCGGACTTCGGCTTTGACTTCGTCCAAGAACTTTTTACCAAGCGGCGAACTATCTCCCCCAAAATTCATCGCGCCACCAAGTATGAAAGAGACCGGGTCGATGATGTGCGCTAGCTGAGCGATACCGCGTCCCAAATAAACGGCAGTCTCCGAAACCATTCGATTCGCCAATTCATCCCCCTCCGTGGCGGCGTTGGAAATCATTAGTGCTGAAAGTGGCGAAGCTTCACCCGCCTGTCGTCGTAAAACAGAATTCGCGCCAAGTTTCGGATCACCCAAAGCCTCGACCGTTCGATCAACCAAAGCCGTCGCGCTTGCGTAAGCCTCGAGGTGTCCCGCCTGACCGCATCCACAGACGCGAGCATTCGGTCCGGTTTCGATTGTCATGTGACCAACTTCGGCTCCATGGCTATTCGCTCCGTCGACTGAAAAATCGTCGACGATAATTCCTCCGCCGACACCCGTTCCCAACGTAAGCAAGACCATGCTCTCGACATCACGACCTTTGCCAATCCAAAATTCGCCAAACGCCGCAGCGCCTGCATCATTTGCGTAGGTCACGGGTTTCGATAACGCATCTGAAAGCAACGACTGAATTGGTGAATTGTGCCAAGCAGGCAAGTTCGTCGGTGTCAGAATCACCCCGTTCTTAATATCCATTGGACCTGGCGTTCCCAATCCTACCGTCGCCACGTCGTCCCAGCTAATACTGTTGCAGCTCAGCAATTCATCCAGTTCTTTCTGAGTGTGCTCAATCGCCACAGCTACTGGGCTATTGGGCATCGTTGGGAACTTCGTGTCCGCAATGATCTGACCATCATTATCAACAACGCCAATCTTGATATTCGTTCCGCCCACATCAACGCCGACGAAATAGGGTTTGGAATATTCGGTGGTGGGTGCCATAGCTATTGAGAACAATTGGTTGAAAATGGATTTAGAAAACTGAGGAAAAGAGTATAAAAATCTTGGCATGATTCTACAATCCGAGCGCACACCTCTCATCCATCTACGTCCTTTAAATAAGCAATCATGGTCAAATCGAAAACGACAAAGATTGATCTGTCGTCGTATCGAACATCAGAATTCGTCGATCGAGTAGTTGAACTCTTAAGCCTACCCAGCGCCGTTCAACGCATCCTCAAGAGTGGTGCCTATGGATTGATTGCCGCGATAACGTTGGCGTTTCTATTTCTCGCCGCCACAAACAAATTTTCGATTGGCTGGGCCATCTTCTTTGGGGCTTACGCGATTCCGGCAGGAATCATTGGCGGTCTAGCATCTGGAATTGCTTCGTTTATCCATCGAAGTCTTGAACACATGGTCAAATTGGTCGACCTCCTGTTTGAGAACACCAAGAAGATCTCTGCAGACCTGAGGAGCGTTTCTGATGGTGAAAAAAGTCTTCCGTCTGCGCGAGACCTGGTCAACGAAACTTACAATCAAATCCTCTTACAAACCATCAAGGAGGTGCTCAACAAAAACTTTGGCTTGTTCGGTTCACCTATCTTTTTTGTCTATCGACTAACCTTAAACCAATTCGTCCGCCAAGCGATAAAGCTGATTCCCAAAACGGATGAGGACATTCACGAAGCCGAAGACGTAATCAGCACGACCACCAACGCTGTCACCAACCATGAAGACAAGTTGATTGCCAGACTTAGTTGGGCCCAAACACGACTTGGGGCAATCACGGGCTCAGCCAAAAAATTGGTCATCGCACCGTGCTATGCAATCCTCGTCGCGGTGTTTTGCCTTCTGCTGATTCCGGTTCTATTCGTTTGGCACTTCTTTATGTGATGTGTCGCCTGAAAGAATCTCGAAAACGGTCGTGATTGTAGAACAGTTGTCCTCAACTGTTCCGCATTTGAAGTCATACCAGGCTTCTGAGTCAGAAATCGTCATGCTCAGGAACAGAATTTCGAGACGAAACAAACCTTCGCTGCGAATTCGGTTTGGCACTGTTTCACAGAGTGAAAACGCCACCCCTTCTCCTCGTGAATTCAGACAACTATCGAAGCTGTGACACCTCACAATTTCCGAATTCACGAGGAGAGGGGGAAATTCGGGGGTATGAGAAATTTACACCTCCCCGCGGCTCGAGGAGTAATACGCTCGCCAGCAATCAGCGTAGAAGTATGGCACAGCGTTTTATCAGCCAAAATGACTAGCTACGATCACGAGCGGCTTTTTCTTTGCGAATTCGCTTGATACGCTCGTCGATACGAGTCCGGATTTTTAACTCGTTCGCCTTTAAGTCAGTTTCCAATTTCTCACGGACTTTTTTAACCGCCTCATCTTTTCCGTCTTTTGACAATTGGTCGATTCGCGATTGAGCTCGATCCCGCATCAACTTTGAAGACTTGCTAATCTGTCGCTCCATCGACTCGTTCAACTTTCTAATTTGCTCATCTGCATCAAACTTCCCACGCCTTTTCTTGTCCTTGTTGTCATGAGCTTTGTCTTCTGGCTTGCCATCTTTCGCATTCCTCTTGTTGCGTGATTTGGGTTTTGACTTACTCGCCGAGGCAGTCAACTGATCGACCATTGACTGAGCATCGTTTTTCATATTCTCTTTAGGCGAATTAGTCTCAGGTTTTGCCTTCGCCCGATTTTCTAGCTCGGCAACCTTTTGGTTCAAACGCTCTTGATTAGCTTTTGATTCATCCAGTGCTTTTCTCAATTCCTCTTCCGACTGAGCCTGCTTCTTCTTCAATTTTTCTTGGTTTGCCTGTGCCTGCTTTAGCTGGTCCATAAGTCCTTGAACCTGGGCAGCTTTTTCCTTGGAGTCTTTTTGTGCTTTCGACACGTTGGCGATTGCTTGAGCTGCCATGTCTTTCAAAGTCGATTTTTCTTTCTCAAGAAATTTCAGTTTCTTCGCCAGATCTTCTGCTTCGTCAGCCGACGCCATCGCAGTCTTCAATTCCGCCGACTCTTTCCCTCGTTTTGCGTTTAGGTCGGCAATCATTTCCTTTAACTCAGCAAGCTTCTCGTCCTTCCGTCCAAGCTTCTCTTCAGCCTCAGCAACGAGTGCTTTGGCAGCGGCGTTCTCTTTTTCCAAAGCAGCCTTTTCGTCCCGAAGACTCCGCAAGCGTTTCTCTTTTTCTTTTTGTTGAGCCATTGCGCTGGATGCAGATTCAGTAGCTTTCTCTTGCTCAGCTTTAGCTTTCTTGAGCTTCGCTTCCATCTGGTCTAGAGACTCTTGAAATTCTTTGTCTTCTTCCTCCGACTTCTTCAGCGATTCCTTTGCCTGTGAAACCATCTCTTCCAGTTCAGATTTTTGCCGCTGAAGTTTCTTAATCGCCTTTTGCTGGTTTTCTACCTCGGATTGAGTTTGCGTTTTGACTTTTTCCAATTCCTGCTCGAGGCTTAGTTTGCTTTTCTTATTAATATCCAATTCACGTTTCGAATTCTCGCCCGCTGCTTCGGCCGCTTTTTCTGCAGCGTAGGCCCGCTCGCTGGCAACTCTTGCTTTTTTGGTTGCGGCCTCAAGTTGAGCTTTTGCTTGGACTAGTTCTTTTTCAGCTTCATTGAGCCGCATCCTCAATTTTGAATCTGCCTTCGTCGCATCGCCTGAAGCATCTGAGGCTTCGCCCTCTTTATTGAGAATTGACTTATCAGCCAGGGTTGGTTTTTCAACTTCTGCTTCCGAATTCAAAATGATGTCGCTTGGAGATGCGTTGGTCACTCCTAAATCGGCTTCACCAACAACGTTTGATTCAGATTCAAAAGCAGGTGTAAGAGTTGAGTTTCCCAAAACCGGTTGAGGGTAGATCGTAGTTCCAGGCAGCAGATTTTGACCGAAACAACCCGGCACATTCGAAGACGGAATTGTATAAGATTGCATGGGCGAAATTCGCCGCGCGGGAGCCGTTTGCGGATGATACGGATTGATTCCGTAAATTTCCCACATTGGAACATAGCCGTTATTGCCTTGGGCCTGACTAACGTTCGTGGAGATGGCTACAAGTCCAACTGAAATCACAGTCAAAAAGCACGCGCGAATTGATGATTTGATATTCATAGTCAACGCTTTCATAATCCGTCCGCCAATTGACTGGCGTTTTTGGTTTCAAATATTCGGGCCCGACTTCATTGGTTTCAACAAAGTCGATTTGCAAAACAATCTTGGTCGATCCGTCCAAATTTGCAATCGAAAATCCTAAGAAGTTTTCGATGTTCAACTTTTCTGCTAACAGAACGTTTCTGTAACTCGAAGAATCCGTTACTAAGTTACCAAAACGATTCTCAAATGCACTCTTTTTAACGAAGGTGCAATAAATAACGTCCGTTTTCGCACGTCCGTTTTTGCGCGTCAGTTTTTGCGCGGCAATTATTCGCTGGGAGCTTGATTCTCGCCACCCATCGCCGTGGCAAATGCGGTGGCAAAGTTCCGACAGTGCGAAATACTAATGAGGATTTCGTCGATCCCTCGAGAATCGCAAATGATTTTGGCTTGACCACCCAATCGCACGAAAGGCTTGCCGCCCATTTGGTTGACGACTTCGATGTCGGTCCACTGAATTCCATTGGACCAGCCGGTTCCCATTGCTTTCAGGATTGCTTCTTTGGCAGCCCAGCGACCGGCGTAATGCTGAGTCGCGGCTTTTCGAGAGCCGCAATATTCTATTTCGCCCGGTGTGTAGACGCGTTGGATAAATACATCTTCATGTTTTTCAATCATCTGGGCGACGCGCAAGCATTCAACGATGTCGGTCCCTATGCCAATTACTTTCATAAAGCTTTTCCCATCGCCCGCAAAAGGCTGCATCGCCTGCTTACTCTTACTCTTACTCTTACTCTTACTCTTACTC
>CAYMFZ010000365.1:0-6233 GCA_964389585.1 uncultured Pirellulaceae bacterium
GCCGTTTGATGCAAGCTTGCTTGCTGAGCGACTTCGCACACTGATCGGCTCGCTTAAAGAATTGGTTTAGTTGACCCTTTGATCTTTATCGTCGCAGTTAAAGATCGCTAATTCGATGAGCCCAAAAGTTTGCTCGCCGTCTTTCGCACAGACCGCTGTCAGAATGATCCTCTGACAGCGGTTTTTTAATGCGCGAACAACGCCTAAGAGCCTTCCATCCTGCCGAAATAAAGCAATAATTCGAGCATGAAATTGATGTCCAATGAAGAGCTCGAGGCATCCTGTATCGTTGCCAACAATCGAATGAACCGCGAGCGAGTTGCACTCGGCTCCAACGGATATGAATCTGAAATTGGATTCGATCCTGTTGAATGGCTCGCGAGTCGCTACGATTCATCAGGTTCGGTTTGCTGGTTGGATCTTTGTTGTGGACGCGGGAAGGCACTCATCGAGGCGGGGCATTCCTTTGCGTCAACGTTTCGAAACACCAATTCTCTTTTTCACGGTGTCGATCTTGTTGAAATGTTTGACTCAACACAGTCGCTTGAGTTCGTCCATTTGGAATCCGCGACGCTGCATCAATTGACTACCGCAACGCGCTTCGATTTTATAACTTGCGTTCACGGCGTCCACTATATCGGCGACAAATTGGATCTGATCATGCGGGCGCGCAATTGGCTAAAAGAAGATGGGCAGTTGATTTTTAGTCTTGATTTGTCAAACCTCCGAATGGTTGACCAACCAAAATTTGACTTTGAAGACTTGCTGCAAAAAAACGGCTTTCAGTACAACAAGAATGCACATCTACTCACTTCCGTCGGCAATGGTCACGAAGACGAACTACGGAAACAACAACTTGAGTTCGAAGGCGCTGACGACCAAGCCGGCCCGAATTACTCGGGGCAAGAGGCAGTCAATTCGTACTATCGGTTATGCGTTTAGAAGTTCTAATTTTTGGCTTGATGCCGTCGCCTTCGGCAAACGAATGCCAATCCAGTGATTGCGATGAACGCGATGCCGCTCGGTTCCGGTACAGAGGTAAATCCAGAGACCAACCAATAGTTGCTTCCTTCTTCGCCACCTGCAACCGAAGAGACCCTGAGGTAATAGTCGCCAGCTTCTGGCAGAAAAATGTTGACTAAGAATGGATCCGTGGTGCGAGCCGTTCCCGAGTCATAGGCGTTACCGGAATAGAGTACATCGTCGTTGGATCCAAATGGAATTAGTGTGCCTGTACTATCGAGTAGTTCGAGCATTGCATCAAATTCCGCGCCCGTCCCAAAACGTAGGCCGCTACTGAATACATGCGCCGACAAAATTCCTTGAGAATCAGTGGTCAGTTTAAAAACATCGACGTCCGTGTTGCCGGCCTCATCAAGATCGGCTTCGATGAAGCCAATTTCCTGGCCTGACGTCGCACCTGTACTTTGGACAATCGTTTGGGCGGTTGCGATCGTCGCACCAGCGTCAGTCCCAAGTGTAGAAAATGTTCCATTCTCAGTTCGATCTGAGATGATTCCGCCTGTCACCAATGAATCATTGTCTTGACCGCCAAAGACTGGAGCGGCTCCTCCAGTGATATCAAGCATCACTTTCGAAAACGGGGCGAAATCACGAATCGTTTCTCGACCAACTTCATTCAATCCAGTTGAGCCTGTTGCAATGATATGGTTGTTTTGTAGTCCGCCCGTTGAGCCGTAGTTATCTGGCGAAATGCCAGGGTTGCTGTAGGCAAAATGATGTGCAAGACCAATCGAATGGCCCAGTTCATGACCTGCTGTCCCGGCTAATCCAAGAGATATTTCGGAGACTTGGTCGGTACGTGCATCACCGCTTTCAATAAAGAATCCAAATGCTTCAGGTGCGACATTCGTAACGTCACCCGTAAAAAGATTGCCCAAGTCGAATGGAGCGAAACCTAGAATTCCTGCGTCTTGTTCAACGCCGAAATAGATGACGTCGTGATCAACGGTGGGCTCAGTCGTCGTGAAGTTGACGTTGTAGTCCGAGAACATCGTGTTCAAATGAGTTTCGATGTTGGACTGAATTGTGGTTCGTTCGGCCGTTGAAAAATTTGACACGCCCGCGCTGGCGGTTGCTTGATTTAGCTCGTCAATCCAATCGGCAATTCCGTTCCCTGTTGTTGAGCCTGATCCGTTGTGATCATCCGTGGTGAAGTCGAGGAATACGTCAATCTGTCCCGACGCATAACTGGACATGAAACCAAGGCATAGAAAAGTGATGGCGAAAAGTCTAGACAGCGGCTTTAACATCCTACGCTCACTTAAATAGATTGGGTCAAAGTGAATCCAGCTCGCAAAAACCTGAATTCAAATGGAAACTTTCAAAAAGTCCATTTTGTTGTATTTGCTCAAGAAATCAAGCAAAAACAGAGGCTGAGAATCCGAAACAGTAGACTTTTTCTCATTTTGATCTGTGGACATCAAAAGCCAACCAAATTCCAAAAAAGGCCTCGCTAAATCTGGCGTTTGAACGAGGCAGGCTTTTGACAATCAACAAATTTTTCTGCTCTATTTTTCAGCTTGTTTGTCAGCCTCGGGCTTTGAATAAGTGGTTTGGAAGGCGTATTCAGGCCCCTCCATTTCTCGAAGTTTTGCTTGCTGACTCGCGGACAAAATATCAAACACTTCTTGTCTCGCTTTTGCTTTCTCTTCTTCAGCAAGCTCCAAAAGCTCACTTCTAGTCAGCACCGGGGCAGGTGGTTCCGCCGTTTCAGGAATTTCATCTTCGGAGATTTTACCCAATGGCTTTCTTGGGCCACGACCGAATCCAACTGCATGCTCTCGCAATCGTTTGCCAAGATTCGTTCGAACTTCCTTGATCTCGGAAAGCTGATCCTCGGAGAGATTCAATTCTTCGCTCATCATTTCCACGCCCTTATTATGGAGTCGTCGGAAATACTGGGTACGAATTTCTTTCAGTCGTTTGATCTGATCTGGAAGTAGAACAGAGTCGATTCGTTCCTGTTCCTTATCACGGATCGCCTGAATGTCTTCAGCTAGTTTTAGGCGAAGTTGCTCAATTTGTTCTTCACTAAACCTGGGGTTGTATTCTCTTTGGAAATTCGTGAATGCATCCTGCAGTTTTCCATCGACAGAGACGCCGTACCCGATAAGTCTTTCAAGTTGTTCTTTCGAAAGGTCAAGTTCGGATTTGACACCGCCAAGACCAAGGGTGTGAGACAACCCAAGCACGCGCTCATTGCTAAACTCTTGAGCACTTGACGGATTGGAGGTGACAAACGTCACCATCGCAGCTAAAGCTAAAACGAAATACTTCATATCATTTTCCAAATTGACTGTAGTCAAACAAAAAAGCCATTGGCGAGAATTAAGCTCGCCAACGGCCTAATTAATTTACGTCTACCTACTTCTGCATGGCAGAAACGATGGTTTCGAGAGCTTCTAGACGCTCTGTCAAAGTTGAAATCTGCTCATCCTGTTGAGCGATGACATCAGTTTGGTTTTTCAGCTGCTGACCAAGAGAAGCGATCTCTTTGTCCTTGGCTGAATCTTTCTGAGCCAAACCCTGAATCGCTGCCAATGCAACGCCTCCATGGTCAAGGAACGCGATCGACTTGTCATCGTCTCCTAGTCCAAAGAATTTACTGAAATCCTGTGCCATTGGACCCATGTGAGGAACATCATTTTCATCCTCAATGTAGTTCCAAGTCGAAATCGGCAGTTCAGCGACCCGGCTCAAGACTTGCTGAGGGTCAACAGGCTTGACGTTTTCTTTTAGGTTGCGATCAGACGCACCACCAAAAGGCTTGCTCGTTGTGACAACTCCACTCGGGCTAACAAGTAGTCGACCTTGAGTGTTTCCGAAAACGCATTGACCATCAGCATTGAATGTCAATTGAGGATGCAAGGTGTGTTGGCGCTCGTCTTGTTGGCGAAGGCTGAATTTTCCATCGTCAATAAAGAACTGCCATTCGGAAGCCGTTGCTGGATTTTTTTCTTCGAGAATAAAGAAAACCGCACCGTTATTGTGCAGACGCATCATGCCACGATCGGCAACAGTCGTGTTGGCATTCTCTGCAAGGATCCCAGTTCCTCCGTTGAATGGAGAACTGCCTGTTGCTCCGCCTTCGTCCTGGTAGACATGCAATGCAGCCGCCACCGCTTCGTTGCCCGTGTTTGCCCAACCACCAGTGCCAATGCCAACACCCGATGAGGTGATCGCCATCGAATCTGTTTTGGCGTTTCCATCAATGTGAAATGTTTGGAATCCATTCTTCGAACCTGTTGTTGGAGTGTCGATGTCGAAAAACGGTATCGGAGCGGCAGTTGTAGACGTTGGAGTTAATCCGTAACTCATTGTCATTGTAGAACCAAGATCACCGACGGCATGAGTATCGTCTCGCATCAACATCAACGTCGATGGATTCCCAACACCGCCTGTATTCGAAATTCCGGCGTATCCAATACTCGAATTGTCAACAAATCCTCCTGTTCCATTGTTTACGAAACCCGTGTTGCCATTTTCAATAAATCCACCTGTTCCATTGTTGATAAATCCAGTGTTACCAGATTCAACAAATCCACCACCTGTCGCACTAGACACAAATCCAGCACCGCTATTGTCCAAAAAGCCCGCGGAGCCATTTGCGACGAAGGTTCCTGACCCATTGGAAACGAATCCGCCAGATCCACCTGCGCCACCGTTATCAACAAATCCACCAGCCGAATTGTTGATGAACGAGCCAAGTGTGCCGCCGCCATTCGCATCACCAATGACAAAGTTACCACCATCCACTGATCTAAAACCTGCATCCTGGCCCAGTGCCGCGGAGTTATCAATTGAAGTAAAGCCAGCTCCACCATTGGTGGTAAATCCAGCCGTTCCATTGTCAAAAAAACCGCCAGGTGATCCACCCGGAGCGTTTATTCGAAATCCATTGTCATCGGTTGTTTGCCCAAGGCCCACTTGGACATTGAACGTCACAAAACATAACAATGACATGCACGCTGTCGTCAGCGTTAGTCGACTTGCTCTCATCGCACTCTCCATCTGAGTTCTGAAATTGAAGTGGTGATTAAACCATGAGATTCATTTTAGCGCTCAGTCATCGTAACAACATTGACAGCACCCGCATATCAATTGACGTTAGGTTGAAGAAAAAATAACGTGGGAAGAAGCGTGGGGAAAGAAGCAGAAAGTGGGGAACCATCTGTGGAACACTCGTAAGTAGATTTCCGTTTCCACATAGGCACGCGTTTAGTGTTGCATGGACGAAACAGGGGGCAGCGACTCAATTCGATGCGTATTTCTTCTCGTTGGCATCGTGTTCCAGTGGGGCAAGTTCATGCTCTGAGCGGCCAAGGCGTCCCTATTTAGGATAAGGAATTCGGTCGAGTTGTTGTCATCACCCAATCTCAAATCCATTTTAGACAATTCATGTTTTCCGAAAACGCATTTGGCATTTTGAATTTGAACTCAACCGATTGATAGGGCTTGGTCGAAGTAGTTACAAATTAATGCGCTTAATTGGGTTTGTGATCGAAGGTCTCGCCAGCTCAGTTGTCTTGGGTAGGTTCGATTTGAATACGGATTGGTCCACGACTGCGCTGGATCAGCGATAGCGATCATGCCTGGAGCGATGGTCGGATTGTTAAGCATTAGATTTGCAGTTTCACCCGCTGACCTGATGCCGAATAGCGGGTTGGGGCGTTTATGGATCGTTGGAGCCGTTTTGGGGCAATTCCAATTTGTTGAAGATCGAGCAACCAGCCAAGCGAAGCGGCTTTTTGGCCCTCAGCCGCTATATTTTCGTGAACGTTTCAGTTATTCTTGTGCCTTTTCTGCGGGTAAAAAATGGTCGAAGTGCAAGCCAAGCCCAAGATTTGCCAACAAAAATCAGCCCTGAATATAGAATGCAAAAGTTGGTGTCGTGAACGAACTTCCACATTTTGACGACGAAGGTCATTCGCACATGGTCGATGTGGGTGGAAAACCCATCACGCGCAGGGTTGCGATCGCTTCAGGCGAAGTAGCCATGAGTCCATCGACCGTAGAGTTGATACGAATGTCCAAGATTCAAAAAGGGAACGTTCTCGAGTTGGCAAGGATCGCTGGAGTGATGGCCACAAAGCGGACCTCGGATCTGATTCCACTTTGTCATCCATTGCGATTGGACTCGGTTGATATTGGGTTTGAGTTTCTAGACGATCGAACGATTCGTATTGAAGCCACTGTGGCCGCGACGGAAC
>CAYMFZ010000366.1:0-6230 GCA_964389585.1 uncultured Pirellulaceae bacterium
GTACAAACCGTCCCAAACTTCGCACCACGGCCCAGTTTTGTGATGACTCATCTTGCGAACATACGAAGAACCAGAGAAGTAAGGCTTCGTCGTGATCAAGCCACCATCCGCGTGCTGGCTCATCGAATAGACGTTGGGAACCATGACCCAGTCGTAACTATCAATAAACATCTCCATAAACCAACGGTAGATTTCCTTTGGATCAAACTCGCACAAGAACATGAACCCACCAAGCACCATCAGCCGTTCAATGTGATGGCAATATCCAGTCTCAAGAATTCGCTTGATCGTATCGTCGATCGGAATGATTCCCGTCGTGCCAGTGTAAAAACTTTCAGGAATGGAGCGGTGATGTTTCCAGTGATTCGTCGTTCGCATTTCGACGCCATGATCCTGGTACGTCGCGCGAATGAACTCGCGCCAGCCAATGATCTGTCGGATGAAGCCTTCCAGTGAATTGATCGGAACGTCGTTTTGCTGGGCAAACTTCAAAGATTCCTTGACAACTTCATCTGGCGTGAGTAACCCGATGTTGAGCGACGGAGTTAGGATGCTGTGCCACAGCCATGACTCGCCCTCGACGATTGCGTCTTCGTAGATGCCAAACTCAACAAAACGTTGATTCAAGAATTCTTTCAACCACTTTCGGGCAGACTTTCGCGAAGTCGGATAGAGAAGCCGTTCAAGCGATCCAGGGTTATCCGCGAAGCTTGACTCAACGTAGGTTTTGGCTTCCTCGTCGATTTCATCGTGCTTGGGAAATTTCAGCTCGGGAATCTCATCAAGCTTTTTCTTTGGCACCTTTTTTCGATTCTCTTTGTCGAAGCTCCATTGCTCACCGACCGGTTGATCCCCCTCCATCAAGATGTCGAGCCGCCGACGTTGCCATTTGTAAAAGTCGGCCATGAACCAGCGTTTCTTCGAAGCGCGGTATTCCTGGTTTTCATGAGGTTGATTGATAAAACCGGGATTCGGTAGAAACTCGCAGGGGACATTCAAGCTCTCACAAATCCGGTGCAATCGTTTTTCAAGAATGAAATCAGTTGGCTCAGCGACCAGAAATTTCGCAGGCGTCGATTTCATTTTTTTGGCGATAGATTTGAGCTGCCGAGAAAGCAAATCAGGCTTCGAG
Source organism: uncultured Pirellulaceae bacterium (assembly GCA_964389585.1). Taxonomy (GTDB): domain Bacteria; phylum Planctomycetota; class Planctomycetia; order Pirellulales; family Pirellulaceae; genus Mariniblastus. The sequence goes on from CAYMFZ010000366.1 coordinate 1,133, forward strand.
TCGTACTCCAAATACTCCGTCTCGAAACCCTTGGACTCTAGCCATTGCCCATAGCGTTTCATCGTCGCCCGGTGCAGCCAGAGTTTCTGCTTGTGAAACTTCATCGGATAGTGTGAATCGCCAAAGAACAAACTGTCTTCGATCAAGACAACACGTGAAGGGCGTAACTTCAAACCAGCATGGTTGTGAAAAAGCTGATTGGGAAAGACGAGTAAATTCAACGCGACGCTTTCTTCTGAATTCAAATTCTATATCAGTATGTTACCGATGTCTTTTCCAATGATTAACCCTGTGGATTGCATCATGCCGAGACCACTTTTTTTGAAAATTGTTGGCACAGGTGATAGAACTTTTGGGAAGTAACTACACGGACCAACATTCCGTTGGGCCAATTGTCTTTTTTAGGTGAGGTAAAAATGATTAGGTTTAGTTTACTTTCGTGCTTGGCTCTCGTATTCGTATTAGGTGAAAAGGATTGCGAGGCTCAATTGCAATTTGAGATGCAAGGTAGCGGCATCGCCGTGAGCGGAGAATATGGCGTATCGGGTGGCTATTTTTCGTTTATTTTCGTTGACTCGAAAAACGGCAAGGTTGTTGAGATAACGCCCGAAAAGCCCAACCCTCCAATCAAGAAACATCCAAAACTTGAAATTAAGGAGCCAGGAGAAAAATGGTTCCGAGATAAGGTTCTCGCTCTTAAGCCAAGGCCCAAAGTGTTTCGAACGGAAGGCGGAAAGGGGATGGGCGACTTTGTCGTGGTCATCGATGGCACGGCAGTTGTCATTGAAATCAAGCGACCGACAGGAAAGCCGGTTTTAATACCCGTTTTCAGCGACAACTCTGGTCAAATCGATATCAAGAATGAAGGAGACCATATCAAAACAGAAACAGGTGCAACGAAAGTTGGGGGCGGCTTTGAAGTCAAAATTCCGTTAAAACCATCGGACGGTGATTGGCATGAGATCTATAAGAAGATCAAGGAGAAAGCAGGTGTCAAAGAACAAGTTCCTGACAAGGAACCAGTAAAGACTGAAGGCGAGACAGGCAAATAAGAATTTGTTGTTTCAGTTTCCAAACCAGACAGCATGTGACAATCGTTTGCTGTCTGGTTTTTTACGAAATCCACCTAACGATCAAAAGCTAAAAAGATGGCTACAGGAATACACTGCAGAATTGAGGTTTCTACATCTCATCAAGACAAACCTTTTGAGTCACCAGATTCCATCAGGTGCATGAGCGAAGGGGAGCTTTTCATTTTTCACGCTCCATTGTTGTTTCATGCTCTTGGCCTAAATCATTACGCTGATTCTCAACCCGTACCAAAATTTCAGCGGCGCGGATTTCCAGATGTGCTTAGTCATTCTCTCGTGCGACAAGAGTGTTTTATCGTCTCCGAAAATGAACCAAACGACGTTTCTGATCGGTGTAGTAACCATCCTTTAATCACTAATCAGAACCAACTAACGACATGGGTCAGCGACATTGGGTTTGGGGATGTCTTGGTCAAACGAGTTGATCATCCGCAAAGCTATTTTCCTGGGCTCGAGAAAGATGAGTACTTAATCGTGAATCCCGGGAACCTTTGTTCCAGTTGGCTATTTCGAGAAGAGATCGTTGCAGCAATGATTCACGGAGAAATTGAGCCAACAACTTCCAATGAAGACAAAAACATAAGCCATTTTGTAACGTTGCTTGACTGGATGCAAAGCTTGGAAAGTGTTTATGGTCCTAGGACAGTGAAGCTGGTTTATTGGTTCGATACCGTGCCTGACGAAGTCGTTGTTGCGAATTTTTAATCGGACATTTCTCAAGCTATTGCGAGAAGTTCCTGATAGGAGGTATCAGTCACTTTGATGCGGGAGAGTCTTTGGCTTCTTTTAGCTTTTTTCGAATCGATGTCAGGCGCGATGACAGTTCGGCCTCGAAACCACGATCGACTGGCTGATAGTACTCGCGGTCGACTCCAAGATAGTCTTGGCTGGCGACGCCATCTTCTTCGTCGTGCGAATATTGATAGCCGGTGCCGTGACCAAGCTTTCCCGCTTCGCGATAGTGACTGTCACGTAGATGTCGCGGAACTGGCAAGATTCGATTCTCCCGAACGTCGTTTCGCGCGGCGCCAATGGCAGCGGTCGCGGCGTTCGATTTAGGTGCGCACGCCATGTACGTGACAGTTTGAGAAAGCGTCAACTGGCACTCGGGCAAGCCAATTTGTTCGCAGGCTTGTGAGCAGGCAACGGCAAGCGGCAACGCTTGAGGATCTGCGTTCCCGATGTCTTCGCTGGCAAGAATGATGAGTCGTCGGCAAATGAAGCGAATATCTTCACCCCCTTCGATCATCCGAGCCAACCAATAAAGCCCGGCGTCTGGGTCGCTGCCACGAATGCTCTTGATCAATGCACTTGCACAGTCGTAGTGCTCATCGCCAGTCGGGTCATACTGAACAGCTCGTGTGCCCACTGCGGTCCGCATGTTCTCTTTCGAAATGCGAATCGCGTCGCTCCCCTGCCCTTTCAAAGCATTGGTGCCGCCCGCAGCAATTACGGCTGTCTCGAGAACAGAAAGGGCTTTCCGAGCGTCGCCGTCACAGGTCTGAGCGAGAAAGCTCATCGCATCGTCTTCAACTGTGATCTCAAAATTTCCAAGCCCCCGTTCTTTGTCGCCAAGAGCCCGCTCAACGAGATCTCGAATTTCAGCGTCGGACAGAGGTTCAAATTGAAAGACCTGGCTACGACTGACAAGGGCTCCATTGACTGCGAAGAACGGATTCGAGGTCGTCGCGCCAATCAGTGTAACGACTCCATCCTCGACGTCCGCAAGCATTGCGTCCTGCTGAGATTTGTTGAACCGATGAATCTCATCAATGAACAGCAACGTCCCTCTGCCACCCGTTGCAAGATTGTCTCGGGCTCGGGTTAGGACTTCGCGAAGGTCTTTGACTCCATGAAGAATCGCGCTCAACTGTTCAAAGTCGCGTTCCGTTTCGCCAGCCAGAATTCTCGCCAAAGTTGTTTTGCCAGTTCCGGGTGGCCCATAAAAAATGACTGAGCCCAAACGATCGGCCTCAACCAATTGACGAAGCAATCTTCCTTGGCCGAGAAATTGTTGCTGGCCAACGAATTCACTCAGGTTTCGAGGCCGCATGCGACTGGCCAAAGGTTTGGCGGCGTCAAAATTTGCTTTTTCGGCTTGTTCAAAGAGTGACATGGCTGCCCGATTTTGATTTCGTTTGGATAGTAGGTCAGGAACTTTTTAGGCTACCTTCATGTCAAAGATTATCACACTTAATCGTAGATCCATAAAGTGATGAACTGTCGCCAGGGTTCAAGATATTGCTTGAGCTTGAACCAGCGAATGTAGATTTACAATCGAATCAGATTCAAGAATCGGTTTGGCAGTTCCGGCACCCACTAGTTATATTGATCTTCTAATCACTAATAACCCATCTTGAAATTGTTGACTATGAAATCGTGCCACAGACGTCGTTCTAATAAGACTCAAGGTGAATTGGGCTATCAATCCCTCGAAGATCGAAAAATGTTGGCACAGTTTGTATCGACCGGCCCCATCGTCAACATTGGTTTTGAAGATGGTCGACCATCGAAGTCAACGGTGAGCTTCAAACGAATCCGGATGCAACTTTGGATCTCGTTATCGACAGTCCAGCAGACGTGACGATTCTTGGCGACGCAGATCATCAAGTGTTTTTGTCGGCTGACGATCCAACGACAATCGACGAAGTCATCAACATCACTTCTAACGTGTTTGATTACACGATCATTACTGGAGCGGGAGATGATTCATTCGAGGAAGATGGCACTTTCTTTTTTGGCGATATCCAGGGCCGCAGAGTTGCTATTGAAGCAGGAGCGGGTAACGACCAGTTTTTTCACAATGGCGGTCGAGTGTTCGCCAATATGGGACTTGGGGACGATTTGGTGTTCGCCAAGAATACGGGTGGAAATTTTGATGGCGGTGAAGGCAAAGACAAGGTAACTATTTCCGGAGTTCAAGACTCAATTCTTTATAGAATAGAAAATGGCACCCTTCAAACTCTGATCAATGCACGACCATTCTTCGGAGGGCTTCAAAGTTCGGGAGCTAATTACGGAGCGTTTGAGCAGATCGAACTAGACGGTCCAACGACATCCGTTTTTGGAGAAGACGGATCCAGGATGATCATTAATAAAGAGTCAACTTGGTATCTTTCTGAACCAGGCGCGACACCATTGCATTTGATCAATTTTTCCAAATTCGGTTCTGGACCGAATTCGAAGTCGATTTATCAAGTGGTTGAAACTTCTTCGACGCTTCAGTTTAGTGACGTGCCGTTCATCGATGAAACAGGTGCCCAACCAGATCCAACGGCGCAAAGCACTGTCGTGTTGGGTGGAAGCTTTATCCAAGGAGATACTTCGGGGATCAAGCATTCGATTTTTATTGACGACGTGCAGTCTCTCGTCGTTTCGAACTCTTCATCAACCGACAGTCATATTGTTTTTGCGGAAAAGACAACGGTTCCTGACTATCCACATCAGATCATCGGGCTCACGCCTGGAATCATTTACGTCAATGAACTTGCCCACGGAAACTTAGCGGGTAGTAACACGGCAAGCGATCGCTTTTTCGTAACCGACTATGATTCGCACTTGGTCTTGTTCGGAAACGGTGGTGACGATTCGTTTACGCTTGGCGGTTCAGGTGGACTTGGTGAAGTCAAAGGGTTCGTTAACGTGTTCGGTGGAAGCGGAGACGATTTTATCCAACTGAGTGATCGAGGCATAACCACTGAACGCCGATTCCGCATCCGGGAGTCAAACGTTTTCCCGGCAGGTGATTCTCCAAACAAAGACTTTGCCGGCGTGTGGCACAACGATGTTGAAAAAGTCTTGATGGTAACTAGTTCAACAACCAACAAGTATTACCTTTCCGCAGCATTCAATACCCAATACAACATCGTTTCGCCGTTGGGTGAGCGAACAGCCGAAGAGACTTTTGTACTCGTGCCTCCAGGGCATCCGAATGCAACGTTTCTGAAAACTGGTCCGGAGAGATACATTTGGTGGTTTGGCGATGGCGAAGACGATCCCCTGTTTTA
>CAYMFZ010000367.1:0-6230 GCA_964389585.1 uncultured Pirellulaceae bacterium
TTCAGCCCGTCTGCTTCAGGGAAGACCTCTGAAAGCTTGAGAATTGGATCCATCCAAGTCTGAAGCACGCGAAACTGGTTGCGAATGATGTCGAGGAAGATGTTTGGCACCTTGTTGACGACTTCGATCTTTTGCTGGGTCGGAACTGCAGATGCGGGCGTGGCTGCTCCAGTGGAAGATGTCTTGATTCCGTCGCCCATCATCGTCTTCATGTCGCCAAGCGTTTCATTGAATTTCGAAAGTTCAGCCACCGCATGGGCGACCTGTTGCATGGTCGCCGTCTCCATCGGGTTCAACTCAGATCCGTTCTCCGTCAGGTGCTTCACGCCGACATCGAGAGTCGAACGGATGTCATGCAAGCCTTCGCTGAACGTCGTGAGCTGCGCGATGACTTGGCCAAGCTGACCGTCGCCTCCAGCGGCACCAAGCAAGAGATTTCGCTTGAACGTTCGCTTGATATCGCTCCAACGCTCAAGGTCTTCGCCTGCCAATTTTCCGGTCAACTCCTGTAGCTTTAGCAAGTTCGCCTGAGCACCGGAGGTCAAAGTCTGAGCTTGATTCTGATAATGCGAGTCGATCAGAGTATCCAGTTCTTCGTCGTTCATGATTGGAGCGACTTGCTCCGCGATCTTGTTCATGTCGCGATACGATCCTTGAAGCTTAAATGCAGGCTCGGTGCGGAACTCATCGGACTGAGCCGCCGAATCAATGTACTCACGGTTCACATCAAGAATTACGTTCCTGGCGACGAGCAGCTTTCGCATGACCGAAACGAATTCATTGATTTCCTCGATTGAGTAGTTGCCTTCCAACGTCGTAGGCTGTGAGCCTTCCGTCTCCGCCATTTTGATGATCGAGAACACATCGTTTCGAGAACGAGAATTCAATCGAGACAGAGTCGAATTCGACGTCAAACAGTTCTCTAGATAACTCAGCTCGAATGAACCAGCGTTGTCGCCAATCACGTCGCCCAGATTGTAAGTGTCCGCACGCGAGGCAAGCATGTCCGGAATCTGAAACTTCTCGCCACTTTCGGTGTATGGGTTACCTGCCATCACAACCGCAACCTTGCGGCCACGAAGATCGTACGTTCGCGTACGTCCATTGAATACGCCTTCGATCCGCCGCGTCGCATCACAAAGCGAAATGAACTTCTGAAGGAACTCTGGATTACAGTGCTGAATATCGTCAACGTAAATCATCACGTTGTCGCCCATCTCGAGGGCAAGGTTCAGCTTTTCAACTTCTTCACGAGCACTCGCGTTGGGTGCCTCGGCGGGATCCAACGAAGTCACCTGGTGACCAATCGCCGGGCCGTTGATCTTCATGAAAGTAATGCCAAGCCGATTGGCGATGTACTCCATCAATGTCGTCTTACCGTATCCCGGCGGCGAAACGAGCAACAGCAATCCCATCAAGTCAGTTCGCTTATCTTCGCCAACAACACCGATCTGTTTCGCAAGGTTCGCACCAACCATAGGCAGATACGTATCGTTGATCAACTTGTTTCGTACGAACGACGTTAGGACTCGTGGCTTGAATTCTTCTAGTCGCAACTCATTGCGACGGTCGTCGATGATCTGTTTCTTCAAATGCACATAAGATTCAAACGCCGGAACGGTTTCCGATTCAAACTTACGCAATCGCGTTGTGAAATCGTTGTAGTCCAGCCGATAAGTCTTCGCGTCGACGCGGCGATGGTCTCCCAGCAAGCCTTTGATCTCGCGAACCGACTCGACTTTGACGACCTTGCGTGAATCGAAAGTTCCATCGGCCAACATCGAGGCGACTTCATCGATGTAGCGAGTGTCGTCATCAAGCGAAATTTCAGCTTCCTCTGAAGAATCATCGGCGACTTGATTTGCGAATGAGCTGACCCAATCGCGAGCAATCGAAAACCGATCAAGCGGCGTCAAAGATTCGTCTTGAATTGAACTTTCGAACTTTTTGTTCGCTTTCTTCTGCTCAATGAACTTCAAGAAAGCCTGCCCAAGTTCTCGGGCATGTCCGCTGCAGATAAATTCCGACTGCGACGAAAGCTGATCGAACAAATAGTTGGCGGCTTCGTTTTTAAACTGAGCGTTGCCCGTTCCGGCATTCAAAACAAGTGACTGAATCTCTTCCTCGAATTGGACGATGTATTTTTGTCTGTCAACGATTTCGCCAAACAACTCTTGTGCCGTGCCAAGACTTGAAAGCTTGCTTTGCCAAACAGCTTGTTCATCCGGTGAGTAAGTACCAAGCGTAAACCAGAATAGATTCGCCAACGCGCGGGACTGAGTCGAGTATTTCAGCAACTCCAGGCCAGCGTCCAACTCGAGCAATGGTCGCAAAATCAATTCCGCGTCGTGATCGTGAACGCCTTTGACATAACCTTCAGCGTAGCGAGGGGCCATGAAAGTTTGAATTGACTCAAGCAACTGCTCGTCAGTCTGTTTAAGAAGTTCGGTTGAGGAAGCCACCGAACCATTGCCCGACGCTAGGAGCATCAAGTAAGCCAGATACTCGGCGCGGTAAACATTCTTGTCTTCTGAAACGACGGGCTGATCCCATACGGATTTCGTCTCGTTCAAGTCCGCATTGTCGACTCGCTCGAAATAGTTCGTGCCGCTCAAGTGAAAGTACATGTCGCCATCTTTGATGACCGTCGTCAAATCAAGTGGCTGTGTATTGACGGAGAAATTGTGCTTGCCAAATTGAATGATGTTTTGGCCATCGACAAACAGCTCGTTCTTGTCACGCAGTTGGCGAACGGTATCTTCGCGAACGGTTTTCAGTCGGCTTTGAACGTCGTCGACTTTGACGGATTCGCCGAGATCGGTCAGCTTGACCACGATATCTCGAACCTTGTCGATCATCAGATCAGAGGCGAAGTAGCTATTGATCTCCTCGACTGATTCGAAATTGGAAACACGAGAACGAATTCCTTTCAGAATTCGGTCGGCAGCATTCATTAACGCTGTGGCGCGTTTGTTTCGCGACTCGACAAGCTGCAATTTTTTCGTGTCAAACGCGGCGTAAATCTCTTCGCGTTTCTCAGCAAGCTGAACGATGAACTCGTCGAACTCGGCGAATTTGCCTTCGAGCTCTTCAACTTGAACCATCATTTTGGTCAAGTATTCATCGCAACGCTCCGGCGAATCGCAAACGTCAAGGTAGTTGACGACGGCTTGGCTGATGAGTTTGAGCTGAGAATTAAATTCGGCCGCACCCTCGACCGACATCAGCTCTTGTGATTTCTTTTTCAGCGACGCCCGCGTTTGGTTCAGGTTCGAATAGATCGCCGAAATGTTGTCGATGATCCGAGTCCGCTGCGTTGCATCGTCAATCTTAAGGTTGCTGACGATCTCAATCAGCATCTCAAGTTCTTTGGAGCCGTTGGCGATGTCTTCGTCGAGTGAACGGGCTTCAACACCAGTTTTGAGCTCTTCAATATTCGCCCGTTGTTCTTTAACTCGCTCAGAGTAAGGCGCGAGCGCGTTGTCTTTCAGCAAAAACTCAACGCAACGGAGCGAAAGTCGTTCCGAGTTTTCAGCGACCTTGTTCTCTAGCTCTTCCACCGCCGCCATGTCGACATACTTGAGCTCTTTAAGCGTGATGACTTGACCGCGAACGGTTCGAAGCTCAGCCAACGCTTTGACAAACGCGTCGATATGATCAAAGTGCTTACTCGTCGCCAGCAGGACCGCGTCGCGAGCCGCTTTTGACGTCGTATTGAATTGTTCAGCCGTGTTTTTTCGAACGCGAACGACTTTGTCAAATTCGTCGACCGCAGCCGTTGCCGCTCCACGAATCTCACCCATCGGCTGGGCAATATTGAACGTCTGCTCTTCTTTAAGCCAGAAATAGGTGTCGAGAATGTCAGTCGATTTCTTAACCAGATCGACGTACAGGTTCGCGTACGAATCGTCCTGCTCGATCAAGTTCATGACTTCGTGCGATTCGGCCATCGCTCGCACGATTTCTTTGTTTCCAATCTTGTAGATGTACGAATCTTGCTTTTCGCCAACCTGAAAGTCTTCGCCGACGTACGGCGTTTGCCAGATCTGCATCGCGTGGTGCTTCTGAGCCGTTTCATCGGACTTGAAGTAAATCAACTGTCCGTTATCGAAGATCGAATAGCCGTTACAAACGATCGGCGTCGCGACTTCCTGCTCGATCATGTTGTACGAGAGCAAAACGTAGTGGCCCGACGTCTGATTGTAAAAGACGTAGAGGTAATCTTCGCCGTTGCTCGACGCGATTCGCCGTTCGAACATCAGGTCAGAAATGTTGCTTTCGAAAGTCTTGTAGATTCCGGTTTGAAGATAGTAGCCATTAGAAAATATCAGGCCATGATCTTCCGGAAGCGAAACACAGGCGTTGGCGATCGAGTCGAGCCGCCGCGCGGATTGAGTTTTTTCGTTGTAAACAAGATAGCGATAGGTTTCTTCTTTGAACGGCTTCATCTTTAGCAAGATGATATTGCCAACGATTGAGTAAAAGATCTCGGCGTCATCAAGTGACTGATCCGGATCGTCTACAGGCTCGGCGTAAATTCCTGAGCCGTCCTCGGTGTTGTCTTCGATCTTGATCGTCAAGTCGCCACCAACAGTTTCCACGAACACACGATCGTCAATCGAAATGTGTGGATGCTCGCCGTCACGATGCAAATCTCGATGGGTGCGAACCCATTTGAAATCATGCTGTGGCGGAAATTTGACTTCGTGGTCGCTACGATTGTCGATGTAAGTCAGCTTGCCATCAGCGACAAGAAACTTAAACGATTTCGTATCGTTGACAGTTTTACCAACCTGAAACACAAAATAAAGATGTGGCCCAGAGACGTAGAACTTTTGAAAGCGAGTGTCTTTATAGTATTTGTAGAGCGAGAAAAACTCTTGCTCAAACAAACCGTCTTTGATCAAATCCAGCGATTGCTCGTGCATCGAGCCGTCGGAGAACTCGTAAACAGCGAACACATCTTCGATGGCCGTGACGTTCTTTAGGCCCATGTGGACGTTGTAGCCAAAGAGAAATTTGTCTCCCAGCGGGACAATGTCCTGAGCTGTGCAGTTGTTCGAGGTCGTAATCCGTTGGGTTGAGATCAGCTCGGTTGGAATCGACCCAAAAACTTCTCGTCGTTCTTCGTTGAGTTTCGCAATCCGGTCACGCAGTTCCGAACTGTAAGTCTGCAGTCGGTTCTGAATGATCTCGTACGTTCCGCGTTCAAGCTGCGGCTCGTTCGATTGCGATTCTGGCGAAGCAGACTCGTCTTGATCAGGTTTTTCAGGAACGTTGGACATTTTTCAATGCGGAATTGGGAATGCGGATTGCGGAATATGAAGTGACTTAGGCTTCTAGCCTGAGTTTTGCAAACTGAGTAGCACAGGCTGCAAGCCTATGCCACGTGAGCCGTTGGCGCTAGCCTCGGGCTGGCGCCAGGAATTGGCTAACTACCCGTTCGACTGAGATTGAACTTGGGAGCCAACTTCGGGTGAATGAAACAACGTTTGTGTATCATCTCGTTGTTCGGCCCGAGGCTAGCGCCTACGGCTCAGTTCTCTCGAACTTTGCCGTTCAAACACCATCGAACCTTTAACCTAACTTGTCGTCACCGCGTTGATCACCTTTCCTGCATTCTGTGTTGCCACGCCGGCTTGATTGGCAGCGCCCATCATTGACTGGAGATTTTTCAAGACGACAGAATCATCGGTCGCACCCATCATTTGACCGATCAAGGCCGCGACAGATAGATTTTTCAAGTCGTCCGACGTCACGCCGAACATGTCGACATAACGCTCAATCTCTGCTTTGAACTGAGCCGGATCACCGTTGAAGAAAGTCTCCTTCACGTCGGACAGCACTTTGCTGTTGCCGACCAAGCGATCGACCTGCTTACCGGCTGTAATCGAGTTAACGATGCTGTCGAAGAACTTGCTGTCTCCACCGACGATATCAACGTTGGCTTCACGAAGCGATTCGGCAATCATGCCGGCCTGAGCTTCGGCGATTTGTCGTTGGGCGTCGATGCCTGCGATCTCGACATCCTTTTCCTTGTTCAGCTTCAACTTGAACTCTTCGTGTTCTTTGCCGACACCGTCGAACAGTTTCATCGCTTCGGCCTTCTGGGTGATACCCTTGGCATCCGCTTCGAATTTCAGCTCAATGACCTTTGCCTCCGCAGTTCCCTCTTTCTCGATGGCGATCGCTCGCTCCATCTGAACTTGGGCTTCCGCCAAACCAGTCGC
>CAYMFZ010000368.1:0-5430 GCA_964389585.1 uncultured Pirellulaceae bacterium
AGCGCCTACGGCTCACTGTTGAGCGAGTATCTTGGTTTTGGGATAGGCTCTTAATTCAAAAGTCGACTCTGTCGTTCGCCCGAATTGGTATCAACATCTGTAGGATTCTCACCCTCGATAATGTAGGATTTGGACTCACTTCCCGACGTCCTCCGCCTTGAACTCCACCCCTGAGCCAGCATGAAATCGCTTGTTCCCGCGTTAGTCGTTGCCATTTTTATGTTGACCCAAGCTTGCGAAGCCGAATTGATTCTTGATTCAGATTTTGAGCAGTCAACTTCACTTTCGCCCGTTGGGCCTTGGACAAGTTTTGGAATCGCTAAACCAGATGAAGATGCGCCAGGTATCGACGCTTCCGTCGAAGGAAGCGAAACGCTGAAACTCAATGGTGATTCCGACACGAACGTCTTCTCAGGCGTGTTTCAAGACATCGCGGTCGACGGGGTAAACCTGAAGCCGAGTTACCAAGTTGAACTCGCAGGTATCGTAGGGCATCTCTCCAGTGACCCAATTGTTGGACTCAACGAAGCTTATTTTGAAATTACGTTCGTTGATTCGATGGGAGCAGAGTTTGGCGAGCTTCGATCTGTTTCGATTGATGCCAACTCTGCGACTGATCAGTATTTCGAACTTCAAACTGTTGCCGGTTTCGTGCCTGCTAGTGCATCCGCAGTCCGTGTCAAAGCTGTTTTCGTTCAACCCAATGCAGCCGTTGGGGCGGCTTGGTTTGACAACATGAGCTTGATCGTCGCGGTTCCAGAGCCGAATTCAGCGATACTGTTTTCGGTTGCTGTGTTTTTGGGGATGCATCGCCGGCGACAGCGTTAGCGGTTCACTTCCCCAAATTGAGCACTCAATACTGTCGAAATGTTCACAAGTTCAAAAAAACGTTTGTTGGGTCAAAGCTGAACTGAATGGACATACTTGAAGGGTGCCATGTTTACGCTTGCGTAAGCATGCTCACAACAGGCGTGAGGCATGCCACCGATGAGATCAAAGTCAGTTCAGGTCTTGACGAACAACTACGAACGTCTGCGTGGGTTGAGTGGATCTGCTTGTTCATTTGGTTCTGCTTCAGAGGCAACGGCTTCGAGGCGTTGAAGCAACGAATTCAGAGAAAGTGCTTCTCTGCGTTTCGAATCGTTGCGGGACGTCGACTTTCGACCGCTCAATTCCGTTTCAGATTCAACTTCGGAGTCGTTACTTGCTCCCTCTTTTGCTAATTCACTTCGCGAGCCAAACGTGTCAGCCCACGCGTGGCTAAACGACGCACCGAAGAACACCACTAAGCCCAACATGTAAATCCAAATCAGGAGGACAACTAGCGAGCCTGAAACTCCGTAGACCTCGCTGGTCGTTGAGAACTCTAGGTAGATGCCGACCAAGTATCGGCTTGCTCCAATCAGAAACGCCGTCAAAATTCCCGCCGGCCACACGTCTCGCCATTGGATTTTTGTTGCAGGGAAAAACCAAAACACCAACGAGAAAATAAACGGCATCAGCAAAAAGGTAAGACTTCGATCCGCGAGATTCAACCATCCCAAAAGGGTTGGCTGGCCTTCAACCAAAGTGTTAACGTAGGCGAATGCCGAATTGAGCCCGAGCGCCGCGGTCAGCATCACGCCGACCAACAGCACCATTCCGACACCCAGTAATCGCTTTTGAATCGTGAACAGAATTCCGTACGTGTAATTTGGAGTCACATTCCAAATGTCGTTGAACGTGTCGTAAATCTGAGTGAACACGCCCGAGGCGGCGAACACGAAAACACAAAGGCTGATGGATCCGGCGACAAGACCCGATCCCGGAGCAACGGCGTTCTTGATTAGCCGCGCGACCTGATCCGCAATCGCCGGTGAGGTCATCAACTCGACCTGCTCTAAAACTTCCGCTTGAGCAAGCTGATCATCATAAACGTAGCCAGCAATCGCGATCGCAATCATCAGCAGGGGTGCCAGAGACAGCATCGCGTAATACGTCAAAGCGGCCGACATTCTCGAAGCGTTCGCGTTACTCCAAATGGAAAACGTCGAAGTGATCAATTGCCAAACGCGTTTTAACATACGTGAATTTTGGGTGGCAAGAGAATCAAGGGCTTTCGAATAGGACAAAACGGATTGTACCATTTTGGCTTTTGTTCGGCAGCACCTATGAGTTCAAACGTTGATTAACATCTAAAAATGCTGGCAAGCTTTTTTCAAACTCGGCTTGCAAGAAATCGTTTTCGATTAGACGACCGCCGATCATTCGCGCTAAAATTGGGTTGCCTGTGTTAACGAAAACGAATCGGTCAAGCAAACGATCTTCCGCCGCTCCCGCGATCGTCGCGTGGTTGTCATCGACAATCAAAAAATCAGCCCGATGCCCCTTTGCAATCCGCCCGGTTGAAACACCAATGCCCTGCCCTCCACCTTCAGCGCAGTTTTGAAACAGGTGACGGCCGACCGAGACGGAATTGTTGCCATCTCCCAGCAAAGCCCGCTTTCTTGATTTCAAACGTTGGCCGTACTCGAGCGTTCTCAACTCATCGGCAACGTCGACACTGCAATGACTGTCACTCCCAATTGCAACGGAGCCATTGAGATCTAAATATTCGGAAGCTGGAAAAAATCCGTCTCCAAGGTTGGCTTCCGTTGTCGGACAAAGCCCCACCACCGCTCCCGATTTCGCGATGGCAATCGTCTCGTTCGAATTCAAATGTGTCGCGTGAATCAAACACCAGTTTTGGTCGAGTCGTGCTTGAGAAAGCAAAAACTCAACGGGGCGTTTACCCGTAGCTGCAAGGCAATCGTCGACTTCCTGCGTCTGTTCGGCGACGTGAATATGAACGGGGCAACCTGGGAAAGAATTCTCCCTTTCGGCCAGCACAAGCTTGATCGTATCTGATGAAACGGCTCGCAACGAGTGAAACGCAATTCCCATTTTTGCGCTGGAATTTGTGGCTGTTTGGCTTTGGCATAAATCAACTAAATCGAGAAACTGATCGGTGGTTAGAGCAAACCGTTTCTGTCCGTCGTTAACTTCTTGGGCGTTGAAACCACTGCGTTGATACAAAACCGGAAGCAAGCAAATTCCGATTCCTGTATCGGCGGCAGCACGACAAACAGCGTCTGCCATCTCGGCTCGATTCGAATAAATCTTTCCAGAATCGTCGTTATGCAAGTAATGAAACTCCCCGACCCAAGAGTAACCGGCTCGCAACATTTCAAGGTAAAGCTGTCTGGCAATAACGTAGACATCGTCGGGCGAAAGCTTGCTCACGAAATCGTACATCAGCTTTCGCCAAGTCCAAAAGCTATCGTTCGACGACGTTTCGTATTCACTGAGCCCGGCAAACCCGCGTTGAAACGCATGACTGTGTACGTTGACCATCGCCGGAATCGCGACGCCATCCATCTTGGTGCAGTTGTCCGATTCAGCGTTTACATTCAGGTCAACGATCATCCCTTCGTTTACCGAAATCGAAACATCAGAATGCCAACCGGTTTTGCCATCAATTTCGACGAGAGCAGACTTGAAAAAGTAGGTTTCCATTTTCTGTTTCTTATAGCTGCGTTGGTTTACCCGCGTGCCAAATTTGAATACAGCGACTGTCGCCGATTCCATAAATGATTTCAGCAGGCGACTGAACGTCCCAAAGTGCGAAATCAGCTCGCTTACCAACTTCGATTGTTCCGACAGAATCTTGCAGTCCCAATGCCCTGGCGGCGTTGCGAGTCATGCCAGAAAAACTTTCGGCAGGCGTCAAGCCAAACAGATTGCAAGCCATGTTTCCTGCGATCAAAAGCGAAGTGAGTGGCGAGCTGCCCGGATTTGAATCGGTCGCAACCGCAATCGGAACGTTGAATTCTCGCAACGATTCAATGGGTGGCTTCTGCGTTTCTTGCAAACAATAAAAAGCTCCAGGAAGCAACGTTGCGACGGTTCCGTTGTGTCCCATGACCTCACAATCGTTTGGCGTAAGGTATTCGAGGTGATCGGCTGACAAAGCTCCCAACTCCGAAGCAAGTGCCGCAGCACCCATCGAAGTCAATTGCTCCGCGTGGACTTTGACCTTCAATCCAGCCTCAAAAGCGGATTCAAAAACTCGCTTCATTTGGTCTAGGTCAAACGCGATTGACTCGCAAAAGATATCAACGGCGGAGCAAAGATCTTTGGCTTGAGGAATCATGCGTTCGCAAACCAAATCAATATACGCATCGGGCTGGCCTTTAAGTTCTGGCGGAACGGCGTGAGCACCTAGTAGTGTCGTCTCGATCGAAACCGGGAATTGTTGCTCAAGCTTTCTCGCCACGCGTAGCATCTTTAGTTCAGTATCAACGTCCAGCCCATAACCAGATTTGATTTCAACTGTGGTGACGCCTTGGCTCATCAATCTCAGCAATCGTTCAGCGGCCGACGCAAACAATTCTTCTTCGGATGCAGTTCTCGTTGCATTGACCGTCGACAGAATTCCGCCGCCTTCACGCGCGATCTCTTCGTAGCCTTTTCCGTTGAGCCGCATCTCCCATTCGTTGACACGATTGCCTCCATAGACCAAGTGCGTATGACAGTCGATTAAGCCGGGCGTAAGCCAGCACCCCATCCCATCAACGATGTTTGCCGAGCCATTAAGATCGGGCACTTCGCCGTCGAGGCCAATCCAAATGAACTTGCCATCGCTCATGCCGAGCGTCGCGTTTTCGAGCAAACCAAAGTTCACATGCTGGGCCGATTTTGGGATTGGCTTGCCCGAGAAATGGCATTGGAAATTGGTTGTCGAATCAACCATCGTTGCAATTTTGAAATTGCGCAACACCATATCCGTGGATGGGTTGTCTTTCATCTTGTGGAAGCCAATCAGTTCAAAGTCTTCTAGTTGTAATGGCGATGCCCAACGCACTATAAAGGGTTTTGACTTAGTGCTTCAACCTCCACGAACTTGAATTGCTTTTACAAAAAGCGAACACGAACCATGACGACTGAAACTTCCAAGCGAACCATCAAATCACCTACTGGAACTGAACTGACTTGCAAAAGTTGGTTAACTGAGGCGCCGCTACGAATGCTGATGAACAATCTTGATCCGGAAGTCGCTGAGCGACCCGAGGACCTTGTGGTTTACGGTGGGATTGGAAAGGCGGCGCGAAACTGGGAGTGCTTTGACAAGATCGTTGAGTCGCTTCGCAATTTGGAAACTGATCAGACGTTGCTTGTTCAGTCAGGCAAACCGGTCGGCGTATTTCAAACGCATACGGATGCGCCTCGGGTGCTGATCGCCAATAGCAATCTCGTTCCTCACTGGGCAACTTGGGAACATTTTCACGAACTCGATCAGGCTGGCCTAATGATGTACGGTCAGATGACGGCGGGCTCGTGGATTTACATTGGCAGCCAAGGCATTGTTCAAGGAACTTATGAGACTTTTGTTTCCATGGGCAAGGCTCATTT
>CAYMFZ010000368.1:5440-6187 GCA_964389585.1 uncultured Pirellulaceae bacterium
GGTCTCGGAGGAATGGGAGGCGCCCAGCCATTGGCCGCGACGATGGCGGGTGCTTCGATGCTGGCGATCGAATGCGACGAGACTCGAATCGATAAACGAATCGAAACTGGCTACGTCGATCGCAAGGCGACGACTCTTGATGAAGCAATTCAAATCATCGAAGACGCCAAGCAAAACGGAAAAGTAATTTCGGTTGGCTTGCTTGGGAACGCGGCTGACATATTGCCTGAAATGTTAAAGCGCAAGATTCACCCTGACGCTTTGACTGACCAAACCTCCGCGCATGATCCGCTCAATGGTTACTTGCCCGAAGGCTGGACGATGGAGCAGGCGGCGAAATCGAGGTTGGAAGAACCAGAGCTGATCGTGGCGGCGGCGAAGGCTTCAATGGCGAAACACGTAAGATCGATGCTGGAGTTTCAAAAGCTTGGTATTCCCGTTTTCGACTACGGCAACAACATCCGCCAGGTCGCAAAAGAGATGGGCGTTGAGAAGGCATTTGACTTTCCGGGTTTTGTGCCCGCCTATATTCGTCCTTTATTCTGCCAAGGCATTGGGCCCTTTCGATGGGCGGCGCTTTCGGGCGACCCGGAAGACATTTTCAAAACGGACGCCAAAGTCAAAGAGTTGATCCCAAATGATTCACACTTACACAATTGGCTAGACATGGCCCGCGAGCGAATTCAGTTTCAAGGTTTGCCGTCACGAATTTGCTGGGTTGGATTGGGGGATCGCCACCGGCTTGGT